>JANMTA010000442.1:0-1885 GCA_031389965.1 Betaproteobacteria bacterium | reverse complement strand
ACGGTTTCCGGGATGTTGTCGCCGCCTTTGCTTTCGCTGTTCAGCGACCGTATGCGAAAGAGGCGACAAGCTTACGAAAGCACCATCAGACAGCCGCCGGAATTCACAAACCGACTGGCACGTAAGCCGCGAACCACAGGGTATTTCGCTCGCCCGAAAGAGCGATACTACTTGATTGCGCGCAACACACGCACAGATTTGGGCACAGATTGCCGGACGCTGATCATGAGTCAGCGACCGCTTGACCTACGACAAGTCACCAACCCCGTTTGCCACGTTAAACCAAAGGCACCATGAATACGCCGAAGCAACCGCAAACCCGAGGCACAGCGCCCGCGTCCTGACGCCCGCGATGTGCGACTTGTCGTGCCCTCCTCGCAGTGTATGCGCGCGGGAGCACACATGAAACGCATGCTTTTCAATGCGACGCAGGCTGAGGAACTCCGCGTCGCGATCGTTGATGGTCAGAAACTGATTGACCTCGACATCGAATCAGCTAACAAGGAACAACGCAAGAGCAACATCTACAAGGCCATCATCACGCGCATCGAGCCCAGCCTCGAAGCCGCCTTTGTGGACTATGGCGCCGAGCGTCACGGCTTCCTGCCGTTCAAGGAAATTTCCCGCACCTATTTCAAGCCCGGTGTCGACGCCGGCAAGGCGCGCATCCAGGACGTCCTCAGCAATGGCCAGGAACTCATCGTCCAGGTCGAAAAGGACGAACGCGGCAACAAGGGCGCGGCGCTGACCACCTACGTCTCGCTGGCCGGCCGCTACCTGGTGCTGATGCCCAACAATCCCCGCGGCGGCGGCGTTTCGCGCCGCGTCGAAGGCGATGACCGCCAGGAACTGCGCGATGTCATGGACCAGCTGGTCGTTCCGCCGGTAACCAGCCTGATTGCCCGTACCGCGGGCATCGGCCGCGGGCTCGAAGAGTTGCAGTGGGACCTGAACTACCTGCAGCAGTTGTGGACCGCCATCGACGGCGCCGCCAAGGCGCAGAACGGCGCCTTCCTGATCTACCAGGAATCCAGTCTGGTGATTCGCGCCATCCGTGACTATTTCCATGCCGAAATCGGCGAGATCCTGATCGACACCGACGACATCTTCGAACAGGCGCAGCAGTTCATGGCGCATGTGATGCCGGGCACGGTCAATCGCGTCAAGCGCTACCACGACGACGTGCCGCTGTTCTCGCGCTTCCAGATCGAACACCAGATCGAATCGGCCTACTCGCGCCAGGTCACCCTGCCCTCGGGCGGCGCCATTGTCATCGACCACACCGAGGCCCTGGTCTCGGTCGACGTCAACTCGGGTCGCGCCACCAAGGGCAGCGACATCGAGGAAACGGCTCTGCGTACCAACTGCGAAGCCGCCGACGAAATCGCGCGCCAGTTGCGCCTGCGCGACCTCGGCGGGCTGATCGTGATCGACTTCATCGACATGGAATCGACCAAGAACCAGCGCGAAGTCGAAAACCGCCTGCGCGATGCGCTGCATTTCGACCGCGCGCGGGTCCAGACCGGCAAGATCAGCCGCTTCGGCCTGCTCGAACTCTCACGCCAGCGCCTGCGACCGGCGCTCGCCGAAACCAGCTATATCACCTGCCCGCGCTGCACCGGCACCGGCCACATCCGCAGCACCGAATCGGCCGCGCTGCACATCCTGCGCATCCTCGAAGAGGAAGCCATGAAGGAAAATACCGGCGCCCTGCACTGCCAGGTACCGGTCGATGTCGCCACCTTCCTGCTCAACGAGAAGCGCGTCGACATCTCGCGCATCGAGATGCGCCACCGCGTCAATCTGGTGATCGTGCCGAATCGCCACCTGGAAACCCCGGCGCATGAAATCGTGCGCCTGCGTCATGACCAGCTCAATGCCGAAG
>JANMTA010000411.1:0-5121 GCA_031389965.1 Betaproteobacteria bacterium | reverse complement strand
GTCACATCGGGCGCGGCATGAACGACGAAGCCGGTATAGCCCGGCGCCGTCTTGCGTTCGGTGCGCGCCAGCGCGTATTCCTCATGGGTCTGCGGGTGCAGGAAGACCGGGAAATCGCGCCCGACCTGCTGGAAGCCCTTGGTCAGCATCTCCTGCGGCGTGGCGCCGACCACTACCCAGTCGCGGTCCTTGACCGGCAGCCCAAGCAGTTCGTCGCGCACCGCGCCGCCGACGACGTAGGTTTTCATTTGCCGCCGCTATCAACCACGCAGGTACGTGGGTGCCACGATTTCCAGCGCCGTCGCAACGCGGCCGAAAGGCAGCGTACAGCCGCTGTCGCAAACGCTGGCGACGCGCATGGAGCGAATGTTGTCGCGCGTCATCGGGCCGTTGGGGATGAACTCCATGGCCCAGGCCTGCAGCCAGGCGACGGCTTGCGGCAGGCCGATGATGGCGCGCGGATGGCCGGCAACCGCCGCCGCATAGCTGACCAGTTCGCGCAGGCTGTACTGCGTCGGGCCGCACAGATCGTAGGCGGCGCCGATGCTTTCGGCGCGCTGCAGGCTGTCGGCCACGGCGGCGGCGACATCCTCCACCCAGACCGGCTGGAAGCGGGCATTGGCACCGGCCAGCGGAAACAGCGGGGCGATCTTCGCGAGTTTGGCGAACAGGGTGAGGAAGGAATCCCCCGGCCCGAAAATCACCGAAGGACGGAATATCGTCAGCTCCAGCCCGGCGCTTTGCAACACCGCCTCGCCGGCGGCCTTGGAGCGCAGATACCCGGACGGCGCATCGGCCGAAGCCTTCAATGCAGAGACATGCAGGACCCGACCCACCCCGGCGGCCTTCGCCGCAGCGGCGATTTTTTGCGGCAGTTCGACATGGGCGCGGGCGAAACCTTTGCCATAGGGCTCGCCCTCGCCGCCCTTGAGGACGCCGACCAGGCTGATCACCGCATCCTGCCCGGCCATCAGCCGCGCCAGTGTCGCCGGATCATGCACGTCGGCATCGAGCACATTGGCGGTGGGCAGCACCAGCAAATGCTTGGCGTGGTCGCGGCGACGCGTCGGCAGGGTGAAGGAAAAGTCGGCGCTGGTGTCACGGCGCGCCAGTTCGCGCACGACCGCGGTGCCCAAAAAACCCGTGCCGCCAATGACAAGGACGTTCTTCACGGCAACTGCTCCACGCCGTTCTCGCCCTGTCCGCGTGCGCGAATCGTGCCCAGCGTACCCTTCAGCGACTGCGGCTTGCCTTCGAACAGGGTGTTGTAATACACCGCGTTGCTCATGACCTTTTTCACGTAATCGCGGGTTTCCGTGAAGGGAATGGTTTCGGCGTAGATCGCGCCTTCCAGCGGATGTTCCGCGCGCCACTTGCGGGCGCGGCCGGGGCCAGCGTTGTAGGCGGCGGAGGCCAGTACCGGATGGTTGTCGAGCGAGGTCAGCACCATCTTCATGTAATTCGTGCCGAGCGTGAGGTTGGTGTCCATCTCGGTGACGCGGGACGGATGGTAATCGGCGAGCTTGATCTTCTGTGCCACCCACTGGGCCGTGGCCGGCATCAGTTGCATGAGGCCCTTGGCGCCGACCGAGGATTTGGCGTTCATGACGAAGCGTGATTCCTGGCGCATCAGGCCATACACCCAGCCGTTGTTGAGCGCGAGTTGATCGGCCTTGGGTCGCACCCGGTCGCTGAACGGCGCGATGTAGCGCAGGCTGTAGTTGTGCTGCGCCTGCGTGCGGTCGGCGGTATTGATGGCGCGATCCCACACCTCGTTCTTCCGGGCGAAATCCGCCGCCGCCAGCAGCGCCCGGTCGTCCATGCCGCGCAGGGACCAGACCCATTCGCGCACGCCCTCGACGCGCATGTCGATGCGGAACAGCGCCAGCGCCCGCTGCAAGCCCGGATTTGCGGCGGCGGCGGTCTGCTCCTCGATGCTCGGCGTCGCCGCAAGCGGCGGCACTTCGATGACCCGGCCAAGTTCCTCGTCGGCAAGATTGCCGTAGAAGTTCGGCTGCCCGCTGATCCTCAGATAGTGTCCGCGAGCCTCATCGGCGCGGCCGCCGGCGACCAGGGCGCGCGCCTGCCAGTAGATCCAGTCCGGCTGCGCGGAAAGCGTCGGCGGCATCGCCGCGATCACCCGCCGCACCGTACTCCAGTCATGCACCCGCAGCGCGGCGCGGACCTGCCAGGCCAGTTGCTCCTCCGACAAGGTCGTGGCGGCGGCCTTCTCGTACCAGGCCGGCGCTTCGGGCAAGTGGCGCTGCGCCGCCTGCCAGGCCAGCTGGCCCCAGGCATAGGCGCGTTCTTCGGCCGTAAAACGGGAGTCGATGCGCCCAAAGCGTTTCGCTGCGTCCTGCGGATCGTTGCGCGCCAGGCGCTGCACGGCGAACAACACCGTTTCGCGCCCGCCGCGTTTCGCCGCAAAACCCGCCGGCAGCTTTTCCAGGTGCCGTGCCGGACTTTGCGCGATGGATTCAAGGCCGCGTCCGTCGAAACCTTCGCTGGCGGGCAGATAGGCCGCCGCATTGCGCGCGGCGCCGACCCGTTTCGCTTCGAACAGCCGGCGCACGCGCTGCCAGACTTCTTCGACGGTCAAGCCGCCGGCGGCGACCAGCTGATCGACCACTGTCTCGCAGGCCTGCGGCAGATCCTGGCCGCTGGTCCATAGCGGGCGCACCATGCCTGCGCTATGAGCGGCCTGCGCCGCGTAGCAGTTTATTTCGGCATCGGGCAGGGCCAGCGCCGGCAGTTCGCGCTGGAAACGCTCCCAATCCCCCGCCTTGCCCAGCACGCGCAACCAGTCACCGCGCAGTTTCTCGGCCAGATAGGCGCCGGCATGGCGATTCAGGTAGTCCGGCACGCCGCTGGCGTCGGCGCCGTCCAGACGCAGGCGCAAGCCCCAATATTCGGCCCAGGGCTGCAGCGGATGGCCTTGCAGCGCCTCCGTGTAACGCGCCAGCCGCACCCGCTCGCCGTTGCGGAAGGCTTCCCGCGCCGCAAGCAGGGCCGCATCGCCATAATCGACACGGGTTGCCGCTGGGGCGCACAGCGCTGGCGCCGGCACCGCGGCGGCAGCGATGAAAGCCGCAATCAGGGTGATCCGGGGCAGGGACAGGGCAGGCTTGGGTTTATAGTTCATCCGGTGTTTGTTTGTTTGACTTCTTCATGATTAACATTAGCACATGGCTGCCTCTTCCCCGTCCAGCAAACACATTGCCGATTCACCGGTTCCTCGCGCTGCCCTGCGCCGCGAGAAGCTGGCCGCGCGCATGGCGCTCGACGAAACAATCCGCGCCGGGCTGTCGGCGCGGATCGAAGCCCATCTCGCCGCGCTGCTGACGCCCCTGCCGCCGCAGACACTGGCCTTCTGTGCACCGGTGCGCGGCGAATTCGATGCACGGCCACTGGCCTCCCTCCTGCTCGAACGCGGCTGGCAGGCCGCGATGCCGGTTGTCACGGCAGTCGATGCGCCGATGAGTTTCCATGCCTGGACAGCCTCTTCGGCAATGAGCAGCGACCGCTACGGCATCCCGATTCCGGCTGACGGCGCAGCGGTCATACCCGACATCGTGCTGCTGCCGCTGCTGGCCTTCGACGCGCAAGGCTTTCGTCTGGGCTACGGCGGCGGTTATTTCGACCGCACGCTGGCGGCGATGGTTCCGCGCCCGCAGGCAATCGGCGTCGGCTTCGAACTCGGGCGGGTGCCCGACATCCGGCCGCAGACGCACGACATACCCCTCGCCGCGATAGTCACCGAGGCCGGCGTCCTGCGTTTCACATAAACGACTTATCGCCAGCCCCTTCTCCATGAGAAGGGTTGACTGCGGCTAGCTGCGCGTCGCCTGACGCAATCTTTGCAGCGCCTCTTCGAGCAGCGCCCGGCGCGTGGCGAAATTGAGGCGGACAAAGCCCGGGGCGCCGAATTCGGCGCCGTCGGACAGGCCCACACCGTGTTGCTCGAACCAGCGTGCCGGGTTGGCGATGCCATGCTCCGCGGCAAACTCGCGCGCATCGATCCAGGCCAGGTAGGTCGCCTCCACCGGCCGCATGTCGAGACCCGGCGAGTCGGCCACGGCGCGCTCGACTAGGCGCAGGTTGCCGCGCAGATAGTCGAGCAAAGCCGCCTGCCAGTCATCACAGCGGGTCAGCGCCACTTCGGTCGCGACCATGCCGAGGGCATTGACATGCGGCACGATGCCATGCATGGCGTGGCGAAAATTCTGTCGCAGCCGGCTATCCGGAATGATCGCAAAGGCGCAGCCCAGTCCGGGAATGTTGAAGGTCTTGGAGGGCGCCATCAACGTAATGCTGCGCGCGGCCAATTCGGCGCTGAGCGTGGCAAAAAGTCGGTGCCGGTGATACGGCGACAGAACCAGTCCGTTGTGAATTTCGTCCGAACACACTACCAGATCGTACTTTTCGGCCAGCAGCACGATCTGCCACAGCTCGTCCTCGTTCCAGACGCGCCCGGTCGGATTGTGCGGATGGCAAAGCAGGAAGAGTTTTGCCTGGCTGGTCCGCAGTACCGCGTCCACCGTGGGGAAGTCCCACAGCCAGCCGGCCGAGTCGCGCACCAGCGGTGCGCTGGCGACGCGCCGGCCGGAATACTCCGGCGCCGAGAGAAAGGGCGGATAGATCGGCGTCGCGGTAAATACGGCATCGCCGGCATTGCCGACCGCACGGCAGGCGACATTGAGGCCCGACACCAGCCCCGGCAGCCAGACGATCCATTCGTGATCGATGCGCCAGTCGAAATGCCGTTCAAGGTAGCCGACTACGGCGTCGATCTGGCTCGCGGTGGGCTGGTTGTAGCCGAACACACCGTGGTCGAGACGCCGGTGCAGGGCCTCGATGACCGCGGGCGGCGCGGCAAAATCCATGTCGGCGACCCACAGCGGAATGATTCCGCCCGGGTCGATACGGCCGGCGTACTTCGCCCACTTCACCGAATCGCTGCCGGCGCGCTCGATGGCGATGTCGAAGTCGAAGCTCACGCTCGCTAGCCGAGAAACAAGCGGTAGGCCGGATTCTTCGACTCGTCCCAGTAGCGGTAGCCGAGGTTCTTGAGGAAGACGCGGAAGTCCTTCATTTCCTTGGGCGGCACTTCCATGCCGACCA
>JANMTA010000396.1:0-6926 GCA_031389965.1 Betaproteobacteria bacterium | reverse complement strand
CCCGACGCCGCGATGGCTACGCTCGGTCCGAAATTGCATGTACTGCGCTGCGGCGGCGAAACGCGCGCGCTCAGCGTCGCCAACGGCCTGCGGGCGATGGCCGGCGAACTCGGCGGACAGGCTGATATCGGCAACGACTGGGTGCTGGTGCACGATGCGGCGCGGCCCTGTCTGACCGTTGCCATGATCGAGAACCTGATCGCCGAGGTGGGCGAAGACGATGCCGGCGGCCTGCTGGCGATGCCGGTCGCCGACACCCTGAAGCGCGCCGACGAAAACGGTCGCAGCCACCAGACCGTGCCGCGCGAGGGGCTGTGGCAGGCACAGACGCCGCAGATGTTCCGCCACCGGCTACTGCTCGATGCGCTCGATTTCGCGCCGCAGGTCACCGACGAGGCCAGCGCCATCGAGACGCTGGGGCTGCTGCCGCGCCTGGTGGCGGCCGATGCCAGCAATCTGAAGGTTACGTATCCGCTCGATTTGCAGCTTGCGGAGTGGATATTGCAGAACCGGAAAGCGGACAAGAACCAATGAAGCACGCTTTCGGCTCGATTCTGCTGATTCTGCTTTTGGCCGCAGCGCCTGCAGGAGCGAATACCCCCGGCGAAGTCGAAATCGGCGGCACGCTGCGCGAGGCGACGCTGCAGGGCTTGTCCGGACCTTCGCGCAATCTGTCGGAATTTCGCGGCAAGCCGCTGATCATCAATGTCTGGGCCAGCTGGTGCGGACCCTGCCGGTCGGAAATGGGCTCGCTGGAAAGGCTTTTCTGGCGCTACGAAGGCCGCAAGTTCTCGATGATCGGCATTTCCACCGACGACTACCGCGACAAGGCCGAGGCCTTCCTGAAAATGTCGCCGAGCAGCTTCAGCCACTTCATCGACAGCCGGCTGATGCTGGAAAACATGCTGGGCGCCAACCGGATTCCGCTGACGGTGCTGGTCGATGCGCGCGGGCGCGTCGTCGGCAAATACTACGGTGCCAAGGATTGGGACAGTCCCGAGGCGCGGCTGCTGATCGGCAAGGCCTTCGGCATCCGCATGGAGGCGCAATGAGCGCGACCGACGCAGGGCGTGATGTGGCAAGCGAGCCTTCGCGCGACGAGATCGATGCGATCCGGGATCCTGCCGTGATCGAATTCGGCGCCGCCTACTGCGGCCACTGCCGCGCCGCCCAGCCGCTGATCGCGCAGGCGCTGGAACAGCATCCCGCGGCGCGACACATCAAGGTAGAGGACGGCCCGGGCCGCAAATTGGGGCGGTCCTTTCGCGTGAAACTCTGGCCGACGCTGATTTTCCTGAAACAGGGCCGGGAAGTTGCGCGCCTGGTCCGCCCTGTCGATGCGCAGGCCATCGAACAGGCGCTGCACCAGATAGATGCCGCCGCCGCAATAGGAGATTCCTGAAATGAAACTGCCATATCGCGTCGGTCAGGGCTACGACGTGCATGCCCTCGCGCCGGGACGCAAGCTGATCCTGGGTGGCGTGCACATTCCCCACCATCAGGGTTTGCTCGGACATTCGGATGCCGATGCGCTGCTGCATGCGATTACCGACGCCATTCTCGGCGGCGCCGGTCTGGGTGATATCGGTGGCATGTTTCCCGACACCGGTTCGCAATGGGAGGGTGCGGACAGCCGGACCCTCTTGCGCGCCGCCATGGATGCCGTGCGCGGCGCCGGCTGGCAGGTGGGCAACATCGACGCCACCGTGATCGCCCAGGCGCCGCGCATCGCCCCTCATGTCAAGGCCATGTGCGCCAACATCGCGGCCGATCTCGGCATGTCGGCCGCGGAGGTAAATGTAAAGGGCAAGACCAACGAACGCCTGGGTTTTGAGGGACGCGGCGAAGGCATCGCGGCGCATGCCGTGGTGCTGCTGGTGCGCGCGGATCAAAACTGAATGAGCGAGGCCCGTGCGCACCGGGTGTTCTTTGCCTTATGGCCCGACGACGAGGCGACCGCGCATTTGTCTGCACTTGCGCTAGATCTGACGGCTCGCGGCGGCGGCCGGATGATGCGCCCGTCGTCGCTGCACCTGACCCTGGCGTTTGTCGGAGCGGTGACTCCGGCACAAATTCCCCTGCTGGAAGAAATTGCCGGCGGGGTTCGCACCGAGTCCTTCGAGTTGAGCCTCGACCGGCTTGGCTTCTGGCCGCAGCGGGGCATCCTGTGGGCGGGTTGCCGCCAGACACCGGCGCCGCTGCGCCGGCTGGCCGGGACGCTGGCCACCGATTTGCGCGCCGCCGGTTTTGCCATCGATCATCGGTCCGGTGCCGATCTGGTGCCTCACCTCACGCTGGCGCGCCGCGCGCGCTGCGCATCGCTGCCGAGGCTGGGAACGCCGATCGGCTGGCAGGTCGGCGAATTTGCCCTGGTCGAGAGCCACTTGCATCCTTCTGCGGCGAGCTACAGGACGCTGGCCCGCTTTCCGCTCGTGGATGCGGCCGCCGGATGAATTAGAATCGCGTCATTAATTCAGTTCGGGCGTTGCGCCTGAACTGAAATACCGCAATGCCATGTTTGGGAGACGATAATCGTGGTCAATCTGTTTTATCCCAGAAAAACATCGCCGCGCCTGGATCGCCTGCGTGAACTCAGCCTGTTCGTCAATCTGACGCCGGCCGAGTTGCAGATCGTCGACGGCCTGCTGCATGAGCGCCACTACCTCGAAGGCGAGGTAATCTTCGACGAAGGCGAAGAAGGCCAGGCCATCTACATCATCGCCTCGGGCGAAGTGCTGATTTCCCTGCCGGAGCAGGGGAATGGCCGGCGCGCGACGCAGGCTGATGTCAATGAGTCGGCGGCTTATCATCCCCTGCGACGACAGGGGGATACCGGGCGCGTCGCGCAACTCGGTCCCGGCACCTTCTTTGGCGAACTGGCGCTGCTGGATAACTCGCCGCGCTCGGCGACGGCCCGTGCTGCCAGCCCCTGTCAGTTGATCATCTTCTTTCGCGACGATTTCGTCGGCCTGCTCGATACCCACGCCCGGATCGCCTCGAAGATCTCACGCGAACTGGCATGCCACCTCGGCGCACGGATGCGCGTCATGGCGCTGTCGATTAGCGCGCATCAGCATCTGGTGTAGCGACTTGCCATGAGCGCATCATCGATCAAGGTGGCAAATCCACACTCTGCGCATCCTGCGCACCAAGGCTCCGGTCCCGTGGTCTGGGCGGCGATCATCGCCACGACCTGCCTGTTGCTGCTGGTGTTCCAGAAGGTGCTGTGGCTGGTGGTGCCCTTCCTGCTGGCGCTGATCCTCTACTACTTCCTGTATCCCCCGGTCAGGGCGCTGATCTATCGCGGCGTGAGCCGCGACGCGGCGGCAAGCCTCGTTATCCTGGTATTTCTGGCGCTGCTGGGGATTGTCGGCGTCGCCCTGATGCCGCGCCTGGCGAGCCAGTTGGCCCAATGGCAGGATACGGTGGATCGCTATGTGCAGGGCGGCGCACAACTCCTCGATGCCTCACTGCGCTCGCTCGAGGGTCACTGGTCCACGCTGGCACGGGCCAGGCTTGCCGACACCGTCGCCGCGCGTCTTTCGCAGGGCGCGGGAAGCATCGGCGACCACCTGGAGCCCGTGGCACTGGGCATCATGGCCTGGACACCTTCGCTCCTGCTGGCGCCCTTCCTGGCCTTTTTCTTCCTGCGCGACGGACGCCGCTTCAAACGCTTTCTGAGCGCCGCGGTACCCAATGCGTTCTTCGAAAAGACCCTGTTCCTGCTGCATGAGATCGATCGCACGGCACGCGCCTACTTCCAGGGCCTGATCAACCTGACCCTGCTCGATACCGTGACCCTGGCCGCCGGACTCTGGCTGCTGGGCATCCCGGAGCCGCTGGCTTTGGGGCTGATCTGCGCGGTGCTGGCCTGGGTGCCCTATGTCGGCTCGATTCTTGGCGGCCTGCTGGTGGTGCTGGTCGCAGCCACGGACTTCCCTGCCGATCCGGCCATGGCCTACTGGGCGATCGGCTTGTTCGGCCTGGTGCGCCTGCTCGACGATTTCGTGTACATGCCGATGACCATAGGCAAGAGCCTCGAATTGCATCCCCTGATTACGGTGCTGATGATTTTCGCCGGTGGTGCCGTAGCCGGCATTCCGGGCCTGATGCTGGTGCTGCCGGTGCTTGGCGTGGTCATGGTGATCGGCGAAACCATCGGCCTCATCGTCACCGACCCGCGCCTGATGGCCCGGCACCGTTACGCCCGGGCGTTGCGCCGGGAACAGGCCAGCAGCGACCTCTAGTTTCAGGGGCGGGTCGGAAAGTTCCGATTGCGTATGTGATCGGCCAGTTCGGTGAGCGACTTGTCCAGGCTGGCACGCAATGCTTCGTCGGCGACGACTTCAGCCAGTGCCAGGCGCATGCACAGCATCCATTGCTCGGCTTCGTCGCTGGCGATCGGGAACGGCAGATGGCGTGCGCGCAGCCTGGGGTGGCCGATCTTCTCGATAAACAACTGCGGGCCGCCGAGCCAGCCGGACATGAACATGAACAGCTTTTGTTCGGCGCTGGACAGGTCGGCCTGATGCAGTTTGCGGATGCCGTAGGCTTCGGGCAGCGTATCCATCAGTTCGTAGAAGCGTGCGACGAGGCGGCGCACGGCAGGCTCGCCGCCGATGCGCATAAATGGCGTTGTTGTGGCGGCATCGTTCATGGGGTGTCAGCGCTCTGTGAATCGAGGGAACGCAGCGCCAGGCGGGCGATCAGACCGCCGCCGTCGCGCGGCAGCAGTTCGAGGCGACCGTTGTGGGATCGCGCGATGCGCTCGACGATGGCCAGTCCCAGGCCGGCGCCGGCGGCGTTGCTGCGCGCCGCTTCGAGCCGGGCGAAGGGACGCTTGATGCGTTCGACGTCTTGCGGCGGGATGCCGGGGCCGCGGTCGCGCACTTCAATCAGAAACTCCCCGGCGGCGGCGCTCAGCTTCAGTTCGACCGGGCGGTCGGCACCGGCATAGCGCAGCGCGTTGTCGATCAGGTTGCTCACGGCGCGGCGCAGGGCCTGCGGCCGCACCGGCAACCCGGCTCCGATAGTCGGCGCTGACGGCACGGTGGCCGCCATATTCACCGTGAAGCCGCGGCGCCGGTACTGGCTGGCGACATCGGCCAGCAAGGCGGCGACATCCACCGCCTGCGGCATTTCGCCGCCTTCCGAGCGGGCGAAGTCGAGGAACTGGCCGATGGTCTTGTCCATTTCTTCGATGTCGGCCGTCATGCCTTCGCGCAGGCTCTCGTCGGCGGACATTTCGATGCCCATGCGCAGGCGCGTCAGCGGGGTGCGCAGATCGTGCGAGACGCCGGCCAGAATCAGCGCGCGATCCTGGTCGATCTGCGCCAGGTCGGCGCTCATCTGGTTGAAGGCGCCAGCGACGGTCGCCAGTTCGCTCGGCCCGCCTTCATCGAGACGGGCCGGCGTCTCGCCGGCGCCGACTTTCCGCGCCGCCTCCTGCAAGGCTTTGAGCGGCCGGGTGATGCGGAACACGATGAGCCAGGCGCCGGCCAGCGAAAGCAGCAGCGCGGCGATGCCCCAGCCCAGCCAGCCCAGTGGAAACACGCGATCTATTCGCTCGCGGGGCAGGGCCAGCCAGTAATCGCCTTCGTCGCCTTCGTCGATGCGAAAGTTGACGAACAGGGCCTGCTCGCCCTCGCGCTCCAGGGACAGGTGGGTGCCCGGTCCGAGCTGCTCCCTGACCAGTTCTTCCACCCGCCGCAGAAAAGCCCGGTCGGGCAAAGGCTCGATACGGTCCGAGGTTTCGGCCGGATAAATATGTATGCCTTCGCGATCGGACAACTCGCGCAGGAGTTCGCGGCGCGCTTCCGGGCGGGCCGACACCAGCGCGGCACGGGTCAGGTTGGCAACGCTGACCAGGGTTTGCGCGAGTTGCCGGGCGCGCGGCTCGCGCTCATAGGTTCTGAAAATTGCGAACCATGCCGCGACGGAAATCATCATCAGCAGCGCGATCAGGAGGAAGGTGCGCCACAGCAGCGTGCGCGGCAGGAGCTTCATTGCAGCGGACCTCTAGTCGTGCTTCTTGCCGTCCGGCACGAAGACATAACCGAAGCCCCATACCGTCTGGATGTAGCGCGGCTTGCCGGGATCTTCCTCGACCAGCTTGCGCAAGCGCGAAATCTGCACGTCGATGGCGCGATCGAAAACTTCGTATTCCCGGCCACGCGCCAGTTCCATCAGCTTGTCGCGGCTCATCGGCTGGCGCGGATGTTCCAGCAGCACGCGCAGCAGGCCGAATTCGCCGGAGGTGAGCAGGGTGATCACTCCTTCCCGTTCGAGTTCCCGCGTCGCCAGGTTGATCGTCACCTTGCCGAAACTCACGCTTTCCTCGGTAATGGCCGGCGCACCCGGAGGCGGCGGCGCGGCCTGCCGGCGCAACACGGCATGGATGCGCGCCACCAGTTCGCGGGGGTTGAAGGGCTTGGGCAGATAATCGTCGGCGCCGATTTCAAGGCCGACGATGCGGTCCACTTCGTCGCCCTTGGCGGTCAGCATGATGATGCTCACCGGGTTGGCCGCCCCCCGCAGGCGGCGGCAGATGGCGAGGCCGTCTTCGCCCGGCAGCATGAGGTCGAGCACGATCAGGTCGTAGAGCTCGCGCTCCAGCGCGCGATCCATGCCGGGTGCGTCGGGCACGGCCTTGACCGCGAACCCCTGATCGGAGAGATAGCGCTCAAGCAGCTGGCGCAGGCGCAGGTCGTCATCGACGACAAGAATTTTGGTTTTGGTCTCATTCATGGGCTAGGAGCCTATCTCAGTAGGAATCGTACCCCGCGCCGTCGGGCGTTGGGATGCGATGCGAGGCGGAGGGAGTGCAGCATGTTACCTCCATGCAAGCGACCGACAACGTGGCAGCGCGCCCAACGTCCGGCGGCCCTTCGGGGTGAGACCAGGATCGGCGTCTGCGGCGTTGCAGC
>JANMTA010000381.1:0-4802 GCA_031389965.1 Betaproteobacteria bacterium | reverse complement strand
CGTAGTAGTTCTTGAATTTGTAGGTCTTGCTGATCAGCTTGTCCTTGCGCTCCCAGCCGTCCAGCGTGGCCAGCATTTGCGCGGCTTCGTCGTCGGAAAGCGGCGGCACGCCGCCTTCGCAGGGCTTGCACTTGCCCTTGGATAAATCGCAGATCGTGGTCATGTTGGCTCCTTTACGAGGTATGCAGCCGGGCGATGCGCTGGCTGGCGGGTGGATGGGAATCGTGGAACAGCGAATGCAGCGGATCCGGTGTCAGGGTGGCGGCGTTGTCGCGGTAGAGCTTGACCAGCGCCGCGATCAGGTCGGCGGCGGCGGTCTGCTTGACGGCGTAGGCATCGGCTTCGAATTCGTGTCGGCGCGACAGCGCCGAGGTCAGCGGCGCCAACGGAAACAGGAAAACCGGCAACACCATTGAAAACAGCAGCAGGCCCATCGCGGTGCCCATCGCCGTGTCACCAGCGCCGACTCCCAGCCCGGCAAAGAACCATGGCTGGTCGATGAGTTGGCCGAGCAACCACAGAAAGGCCAGGCTCAGCACGCCGGAGAGCGCGATGCGCTTGATCACGTGGCGATGATGGAAATGGCCGAGTTCATGCGCCAGCACGGCTTCGATCTCCTGGGGCTCCAGTTTTGCCAGCAGGGTGTCGAAAAACACGATGCGTTTGGCGCGGCCAAAGCCGGTGAAATAGGCGTTGCCGTGGGCCGAGCGCTTCGAGCCGTCCATGACGAACAGGCCCGAGGAAGCAAAGCCGCAGCGCGCGAGCAGGGCTTCAATGCGGGCCTTCAGCGAGGCGTCATCGAGCGGCGTGAACTTGTTGAACAGCGGCGCGATCACGGTCGGGTAGAGGAACAGGATCAGCAGGTTGGTCGCCAGCCACACCAGCCAGACGTAGAACCACCAGTTGCGGCCCATGGCGTCCATCAGCCACAGCACGGCCAGCAGCAGCGGCCCGCCGATCAGCACCGCGAGCGCGGCGGCCTTGGCCAGGTCGGCCAGCCACAGCGGCCAGGTCAGCTTGTTGAAGCCGAAGCGGGCCTCGATCACGAAGGTGCGGTAGAGGCTGGCCGGCAGGCCGATGAAGAAGCCGAGCAGGCCGACACAGGCGAACAATGCCAGGCCATGCAGATAGCCGCTGCCGAGCCCGTCGCGCAGCGCCTGGTCGATCCAGCCGAGCACCCCGCCCAGCGTCAGCGCCAGCAGGACGAGGACATCGATGACGATTTCGACGAGACCGATGCGTACCTTGGCCGCGGTGTAGTCGGCGGCCTTGCGGTGGTCGACGAGATCGATGCGGCCGAAAAAATCGGCCGGCACCTGCTCGCGGTGTGCGACGACATGGTGCAGGTGGCGCAGGTCGAGCCAGAGGCGCAGGCCGGTAGACAAGGCCAGTGCGGCAAGAAAGAGGATGGTGAAGTGATTTGGGTTCATGGGTGGCTGCCCGCTGTGCCAGAATGCGGCCAATTGGGAACAGGTACGGGAAAATTATGGCACAGGATCAGAACGCACTCGTCTGGCTGGACATGGAAATGACGGGGCTCAACCCGGACGGTGATCGCATCATAGAGCTGGCGATGGTGGTCACCAACTCGAACCTCGACGTGGTGGCGGAGGCGCCGACCTGGGTGGTGCATCAGGCCGACGCGGTACTCGACGCCATGGACGAGTGGAACACCAAGACCCATGGCCGCTCCGGCTTGGTGCAGCGGGTGAAGGATTCCATTCTCAGCGAAGCCGAGGTCGAGGCGCAGGCGCTCGAGTTTCTGCGCCGTCACGTGCCGCGGCAGACCACGCCGATGTGCGGCAATTCGATTTGCCAGGACCGGCGCTTCATGGCGCGCTACATGCCGAAACTCGAGGACTGGTTTCATTACCGGAATCTCGATGTGTCGACCCTCAAGGAACTGTGCAAGCGCTGGAAGCCGGAAGTGGCGAAAGGCCTCAAGAAGCATGGCAAGCATCAGGCGCTGGCGGATATCCTCGAATCGATCGAGGAGCTCAAGTACTATCGCGAGCATTTTTTGAAACTCTAATCACTTGCCGCGGCGATACAGCCGCAACTGTTCGCTCTTGTCGCCGGGACGCGACGCTTCGAGGATCAGCGTCCAGTCTGGCAGTTCTTTCTCGGCGCGGGGCGCGGCCTGCATGATCAGGTAGCGGCAGTTTGCGGCGGGGTTGGCTCCGACGGTGCGGATGCCGTTGTAGTAATCGAGCGAGGCGCGTTGCGCCAGGCCGAGGCCGCGCCGCAGGATGCAGCCGGGCTGGCTGCCGAGGGCATTGCGAAAGTCGGCGCTGATGCCACGGTAACTTTTTCCGTAATCGATCCAGGGCAGCAGGAGTGCTGCCACCAGGACCCAGACGGTCGTCAGGCCGATGCACCAGCGCGCCGCGGCCCGCCACGGCGAGCGCGGCGTGCGCAGCATGACCGCGACCCAGCCGACGCTCACCGCGATCGCAATCAGGACGGGATAGAGGGAGGCCTCGGCGATGAAGCCGGGGGCGGTCTTGGCCAGGTTCCTCGCGATCCGGGCAGGTTCGCCGGTCCGTATGGCAATGCTGGCCAGCCAGATCACCGCCGCGGCCAGGGTGAAGGTCATCATGCCGAACCAGTCGAAGGCGTGGGCGGCCCCGCGCCGCAGCCTGCTCGCGGCCGCCGCGGCGAGCAGGGTGAGCGGGACCAGCGCGGGGAAAAGCGCAATCGAACGGGTGGGGGTGCCGGTGAAAAACATGAACAGGGAGCATGCCGTCGCCGCCAGCAGCAACACGGTCTCGCCCTTGAGCAGATGCCGCCGCTCCAGCCAGAGGCTCCACAATGCCAGCGGCAGTACGGGCCAGCTGGCCCAGGCCAGCAGCGCAAGGTGATGGCGACTGAATCCGCCGCGCGATGTCAGGCTGGCCTCTTCGACGGCCCACCAGATGTCGAACAGCGCAGGGGACTGCTGCCAGAGCAGGAACGGCCACGGCAGGATCAGTATCAGCGCGACGGCCGCGGCGACCGGCCAGGCGAGGGCACTGCCGCGGTTGCGCCAGGCCGGGTGCAGCACCAGCAACAGGCCGGTTGCCAGCTGGATGGCGACGCTATCAATCCCGGTGCCAAGAAAACCGATGCCGATTCCGGCGCCATACAGCGCCCCGCCGCGCAGTGGCTCGTCGCGCCAGACCTGGAGCCCCCAGAGCGAAACGGCAAAACCGGTCAGCGCCACGATGGCCGGCTGGGCCTCGTGCAGGGGCACCAGCAGGCCCAGCGTGCCGATGGCGAGCAGGGGAGCTGCCAGCGCCGGGCTCGGCGCCATCTGCCGGTGCGCGATGCGCCAGAGCACCACGAGAAAGGCGGCAGCGAACAGGGTCGAAGCGAGGCGGGCGGCATCGTGCCAGGGCAGTAGCCAACCCAGCAGCTTGCCGCACAGCGCCGCCACCCAGTGATACAGCGGCGGCGAGACCAGCCAGGGGTCGCCGGCGATGCGCGGTAGCAGCCAGTCGCCGCCGGACATGCCGTAGGCGACACCCAGGTGCAGGGCGTCCTCGGGCTTCCACGGCTCATGCCCGATCACGCCGGTCAGCAGCCAGATGGCGCACAGCAACACTGCAGCGTAGCGCGACAGAATCGGCGCGGGTCTGGGGGGAGGGTCAGTCAGGTCGGGCACGTTGCGAGTTTATCAGTGCCATGGTCGGCGATACCGTCCGCACTTCCAGTGCGGACATATCCCGCCGGGGGATACCGTCCAGCCCACGGGGCTGGACATAAAAAAAGGCAGCCGGCGGGGCTGCCTTTTTTGACATCATGAAGGTGCGACGCAGGGTCAGGCGGCCTTCTTGCTGTACTTCTGGCGGAAGCGTTCAACACGGCCGGCGGTGTCGACGATCTTCTGCTTGCCGGTGTAGAACGGGTGGCAGGCGGAACAGACTTCGATGTGCAGCGGCTTGATGCTGGTGGATTGAGTGGTGAACTTGTTGCCGCAACTGCAGGTGACTTCAATCTCGGCGTACTTCGGGTGGATGGCGTCTTTCATTTCATTGTCCTTTCGTTGCAGGCGCGGCTCGTGGATTTGGCGAACCGACAGAGCGCGCGATTATCCGCTAATTTCCGGCTATGCGCAATCACTTCAGCGCTGGCGCATGGCATCGAAGAACTCGTTGTTGTTCTTGGTCGCCTTGACCTTGTCCACCAGGAATTCCGTGGCTTCCATGTCGTCCATGTTGTACAGAAGCTTCCTCAGGATCCACATTTTCTGCAGCACGGCCGGGACCAGCAGGAGTTCCTCGCGGCGCGTGCCGGAGCGATTGACGTTGATCGCCGGATAGACGCGCTTCTCGGCCATCTTGCGGTCGAGGTGGATTTCCATGTTGCCGGTGCCCTTGAATTCCTCGTAGATCACGTCGTCCATGCGCGAGCCGGTTTCGATCAGGGCGGTGGCGATGATGGTCAGCGAACCGCCTTCCTCGATATTCCGCGCGGCGCCGAAGAAGCGCTTGGGCTTTTGCAGGGCGTTGGCATCGACGCCGCCGGTGAGGACCTTGCCCGATGCGGGTTGCACGGTGTTGTAGGCGCGCGCCAGGCGGGTGATCGAGTCGAGCAGGATGACCACGTCGCGCTTGTGCTCGACCAGGCGTTTGGCCTTTTCGATGACCATTTCGGCGACCTGGACGTGACGCGTGGCGGGTTCGTCGAAGGTCGAGGCAACGACTTCGCCCTTGACGGTACGGGTCATTTCCGTGACTTCCTCGGGCCGTTCGTCGATCAGCAGCACGATCAGGGTGACATCGGGATGGTTGCTGGTGATGGCGTGGGCGACGTGCTGCATC
>JANMTA010000365.1:0-23594 GCA_031389965.1 Betaproteobacteria bacterium | reverse complement strand
CAAAGATGGCCGCCTTGACCTTGGCCGTGATCTCGGCATCGTCGATGACGACTCCGGCTTTTGCGCTTTGCTCGCCCATCTTTTCGCCCATCTTGTCGGTGGTTTCATTGATCTTCTTGCCGGCCGCTTCTGCCGTCTGTTCAATCATTTTGCCAGCCGCCTCTGCCGTCTGGTCAATCTTATTCCCTGCGGTCTCGGCAGGTCCGGGCTTGTCGCATGCGGCAAGTCCGACAACCAGCAGCAGCGAAATACCGGCCAATTTGAAACTGTGTAGTGCTCTCATTTGGATTTCCTTTTGATTTGCTTCGATTGAACAATGAACGTCAGCTGAAATGGCAACGCCGGCTTGCTTTGGGTTGAACAGCCGCAACGGGGCGGGCACGCTTGTCGTGGCCACGCGTCGCCGGCGATCGCAGTGCCGATGGTTACCGTTGGCGCTACTTGTCCCATTACGCTTCCTTGAAGTCAGTTGCTGTTCGGCCGCTGGGCGAAGAATGCTTCGCCACGTCCCTGTTTCAGAGCTTACTCAGGCGACCGTGTTGTTCTGTACGCCAGCGCACATGAGCTGACATTTCCGGGTCGGGTCATCGAACTCCAAGGAATTCGCTGAGTGCGGTGGCGAACAGATTTCACATTTGGCAACGGACATGATGCGGAGCAATGGAAGGTCGCCGGCCGCATATACGGCGGCCATCCAGGTCAGTTCGAGCAAAGGCGAGTTGCGAGTCGCGATTCGCTCCAGGCCAACCCGGTCGATCCCCGGTTGCGGGGCAGGAGGTCATCATGTTGAGATGGGCAGCAACATTCTTTGTCATCGCGATTGTCGCGGCGGTCCTCGGCTTTGGCGGTATCGCCGCCGGTGCTTCGGAAATCGCGAGGATTCTGTTCTTCGTGTTTCTTGTTGTGTTTGTCGCGACCCTGATCATGGGCATGACGCGAAGGTAGACGCAGCACAATCATTTTCCATCGATTCCATTTACCAGGAGGCATGATGAATCTTTCACTGTACCCAAGCCGTGGCGTTGTCGAGCGCAAGAAGGACCGACTTGTCATGGATCTAAAAAGCGTTGTTGCCGATGCCGACGACCTGCTGCAGGAGGTGGGCAATTCCACCGCCGAAGAGTTCGCCGCGGCCCGCGCCAAGATAGAAGACAGGCTGCGCGAGGCAAGATACAGACTCGATCACGCGCGCGTTGCGGTCAGCCGAAAAGTCAGCGATGCTGCCGACGCGACGCAGGAATACGCTCGCGAGAATCCATGGAAGGCTTTCGGGATTCCTGCAGTGGCCGGACTCATTGTCTTCCTGCTGGTCAGCCGCCGCTGATCCACTGTCGCAGATCCCTGCATATGCCGTGCCGGAGTGTCGCTTGCGGACACTCCGGCACATCCAGGCTCCGCTGGAGAATTTCTCGGCATCCATTCCCAACTTGCACAGAGGCGGGTCCACAGCACCCGTCGGCGCGCTGACGGACAGGGACTCAAAATGAAAAACAGGTCTGTCGATCCGTCGGGGTCACTTTTGGATACCGGTGATATGCCCGGCGAATCCGACCGCGACCAGATCAGCCGGAATATCGAAGCAGTGCTGGAGTTCTATGCCAGGGAAGAGCAGAAGATCAGTCGTTCCCAGCGCCTCGTGGAACGCATCAGCAGCTATATCGGGCAACCGGTTTTTCTTGCGCTCATTCTGCTTTTCGTGGCCCTTTGGATGCTTGCAAATACATTCGCCCACAAGTTTGGCATGGCCGAGTTCGATCCGGCGCCGCATTTGTGGCTGCAAGGAATTGTCAGCCTGGCGGCGTTGCTGACCACAACCGTGATTCTGGCCAAGCAGAACCGCCTCGCCAAACTGGAGGAACAACGGGCGCATCTGGATTTGAAGGTGACGCTCCTGACCGAGCAGAAGGCGGCCAAGCTCATCGACCTGCTGGAGGAGTTGCGGCGTGACCTGCCCAATGTCAAGAACCGCCATGATCCGGAGGCGGCATCGCTGCAGCAGGCGATGAATCCCGAACTGGTGCTCGCCGCACTGGATGAACGCAGCGCACCCGAGGAACAGCCCGCTCCCGTTGTTGAAGCGACGAAGGATGCAGCCGGCTAGGGTGTTGCTGTCATGCCGACTTCGGCAACACTTCTGTCACCCTGGGCCCTGTGGACGGGTGAGCATGCGCTGGCGATCTTCCTCGCCGTGCTCGGTTTGCTGCTGGCGGCAACGGCCGCCGTTTGTTGGGCCTTGCGGCGATATGCCGCGCGTCGCCGGCAGGCGGCACTTATACCTGCGCTGCCGCAACGCCTGCGCGCCGAAGTTGGTTTCGCTATCGTCCTGATCGGTGCTGGCGTCTTCGCCGCACTGGCCGCACTGATTGCCGCGGGAGGAATCCCGGGTTGGTCCGACCAGGCTTTCACCGAGGTACTGCGCGCCAGTGTGCCGGCCTTGGCGCTGCAAGTATTTGCCGCGCTGACGCACCTCGGCGACACCAACACGCTCGCCGCGCTGTGCATCGCCATCGCGCGACCGGCAGACTGCCTGAGGCTGGCGCTTGGGTACCGCATCCCGCCCGGGCCGAAAGTCGGCGCCGGCGAGACGGCGATGCATGCTACAGAAGCGGATCAGGCCAGATCTTCGGCGTATCGGTGATTGCGATCGCCGCGACGGGACTTATCAACGCATACCGCGTGACGCCGTGGCGCAGAACGGCACGTCACATTCGTCCCGTCAACAACAGCAGAATGATTATGACGAGCACCAGTCCCACACCCCCGCTGGGTCCGTAGCCCCAACTCCGGCTATGCGGCCAGGTCGGGATTGCGCCCAGCAGCATCAGGATCAGGACAATCAACAGAATCATTCCAAGGCTCATGGTGTTCTCCTTAAGTGGGTACGGTTCAATTCGCCGGAAGGGGCGGCGTATCGGCGATTTCCAGGTGCAGGCTTGCGAGGGGCTTCTCCGCCGGTCTTGATGAATTGTTCATTTCGACCCCTCGACGGATTTCAGCGACAACAGCTCAACAACAGCTCATTCACTAATGTTTTAGAAACCGCTGCGACGTTTTGGAATCCGGCGCCCATGCCCGCACCATGCGCTGATCGCGAGCCGCATTCCGTTCGCCAACGCACGTATTTTGCCGGCGCCTGTAGGTGATCGCCCTGGCCTCACGATTGCATCGGGTCTCACGATTGCATCGGGTCTCGCTGATTCCGCTATGTGCGTCAGCGTACCGACGGCAACAATACCGATGCCTATTCTGATCCTGAGGATTCGGCAAAGTGCGTGGCCTACCGCTGCCAGGCCAGGTTCTCTGTCCGGTATGCAGAGCAAGTTCAGTGTCCGTAACCGGGTCCGGTTTTTCCCTTTACCCACGATTGGAGTCAATCATGAAACAACTCAGACAGTATCTATCCGCACTCTTTCTGGCCGTTACGCTGGTCTCCCTGGTGGGTTGTGCGTCCACGTCAACGCAGGAAGGCACCGGCGAATATGTTGACGACAGCGTCATCACCACCAAGGTGAAAGCGGCCATATTCAACGAACCCACCCTGAAGTCGGCGGAAATCAATGTCGAGACCTTCAAGGGCGCGGTTCAGCTCAGCGGCTTTGTCAGTTCGCAGACAGCGATTAACAGGGCGGCCGAAGTGGCCCGCGGCGTCAAGGGTGTCAAGTCCGTCAAGAACGACATGCGCGTCAAGTAAGAAAGTACTGCAGCTGAAACAAGGACAGGTATCCCCGGGCTGCGCCTGCGGATGCCTGTTCATGCTGCAAACGAGCAATGATGTGCTGTGTCCTGCATCGCGCAAGAGAGCAAATTGAACTGACCCGGCAAGCTTCGATCAAGCTTCGTTAACCGCCTCAAGGGCGAGGCATTCATGTCCAGCGCAATCGTCAATCTCATTGTCCGCGTCCCGATCCACTGGGCGAGGCGCCTGAGGATCGTTCTGTTGGCATCGCTGACATCGTGGATCGATCACCGCGCCGCGAGCAAAGGCGCCGCACTGGCCTTCTATACCCTGTTTTCCATGGCGCCGATCCTGGTGCTGGCCATCGCGGTGGCCGGCTATGTTTTCGGCGCAAAGGCGGCCCAGGGCGAAATCGTTGACCAACTCGAAGGTCTGGTCGGGCCGAATGGCGCGCTGGCGGTCCAGGCTTTGCTGGCCGGTGCGCAAAACCCCGCTTCAGGTCTGTTCGCCACACTGGTCGCCAGCGTACTTCTGCTGCTTGGCGCGACCAGCGTGTTTGCCGAGTTGAAAGGCAGTCTCGATGAACTGTGGGGCGTCAGCCGGACCGGCAGGTCGGCCTTCGGCGTACTCCTGAGAACCCGGCTCCTGTCATTCGGCCTGGTGCTGGTGCTGGCCTTTTTGCTGCTTGTATCCCTGGTCATCAGCGCCGGACTGGCCATGGCGGAGCGTTACGCGCATGGGATGCTCGGCAGCTCCACCGTGGTGCTCGAGACGATCACGTCCCTGGTTTCCTTCGGTGTCATCGCCTGCATGTTCGCGATCATCTACAAGACCTTGCCGGACGCGCCCCTGTCGTGGCGCGATGTCTGGTTCGGCGCCGTCTTCACCGCGGGAATGTTCAGCCTGGGGAAGTACGTGATCGGGCTGTATCTGGGCAACAGCGGCGTGGCATCGAGCTTCGGTGCCGCCGGATCGCTGATTGCGTTGCTGCTGTGGGTGTACTACTCGGCACAGATTTTTTTCCTGGGAGCGGAGTTTACGCGGCACTACGCCTTGTGGTTCGGCAGCCTGCAAGAGGAGAGGTTGCGCAGCGAGGAGATCAACGATCTTGCCAGGCCGCCCGGAGTTCCCTGAGCGGACAGGGAGAGCCCTCCGCTATGCAAGCGCGTCGAGCCGCAGACGGTCCGCTGCGTCGAACCCAGCCAGGTCGTTGCCGCCAGGGGGCTATGTTCTGTAGCGCACAGAACCCGGTCCGTGTTGCAGCTATGGTTCCACTCAGGGTGTGTCGCCGTCCCCAGGCGTGGCGGACCGGCATCCTGCTCCCCGGCTTTCGTCCAACCTGACCACACATACCGATGTTTGTCCCGACGCCCCTCAGCACGACCAACGACGCGGAAACTGCGGCAGAAAATCAATCGGACGCCGGCGCGGAAGCGGCCGTATTGCCTGCCGTGATCAGCGTCCCCGAAACCGGGCGGGATATGGCGCTGGTGATCATCGCCACGGTGGCCGCCGTATTCGCCCTGAAATGGGCGCAGGGCTTCTTCATTTCCCTACTGCTCGGGATTCTTTTCGCCTATACGCTGAGCCCGCTCGTGGCGCTTCTGGAGCGGATCCACATTCCGCGCGTCCTCGGCACCAGTCTGGTGATGACCAGTGTGGTTTCGGCACTGGTCTTCGGCGGCTATTCCTTGCGCGATGAAGTAGAGACGATACTGGATCAACTGCCGGAAGCGGCGACCAAGCTGTCGGCGGGTCTGGCCAGCCTGAACCAGGGGCAGGCGAGCACCATCAAGAAGGTGCAAACCGCTGCGGAGGAGATCGAAAAGGCGACCAGTCCGGCGCCAGGCGAACTGGCCAAGGCGAGGCGGCCGGCGACCCACGTCGTCATCGATTCGCCCGGGTCGCGCTTCGGCAACTTCCTCTGGGTCGGCTCCATGAACGCTGCAGCGATGATCGGTCAGGCCACCATGGTGCTGTTCCTGACCTTCTTCCTCCTTCTGTCCGGCGACATCTTCAAGCGAAAACTGGTGCGCGTCACGGGGCCGTCCATGTCGCACAGAAAGATCACGGTGCGCATTCTCGATGACATCAACGATTCGATACAACGCTACATGGTCATGTTCCTGGCAACCAATGTGCTGGTGGGCATGCTGACCTGGCTGGCCTTGTACTGGATCGGGCTGGAGAACGCCGGCGCCTGGGCGGTGGCAGCGGGCCTGCTGCACGTGGTGCCCTATCTGGGACCGCTGGTGACAGCCGCCGCCATGGGCATGGCGGCATTCATGCAGTTCGATGAACTGCCGGCAACGCTGCTTGTTGTTGGCGCTTCGATGACCATCGCCGTCGTGGTCGGGTTCCTCGGGGTCACCTGGATGACGGGCCGCATCGCCCGAATGAACACCGCGGCAGTATTCGTATCGCTGCTGTTCTGGGGTTGGCTGTGGGGCATCTGGGGCATGCTGCTGAGCGTTCCGGTGACCGTCATCGTGAAAGTCGTGGCGCAGCATCTGGAGCAACTTCAGCCGGTGGCTGAATTGCTTGGCGAATAGCAGCGGCCGCCGGTCGGGCAATCGGCATTGCCATGAAGTGGCTCCCTGAACTCAGCCCCGCCGGGCGGCTCACCCGGCATCTGCGCAACCAGACCATGCGCCATCGCGGCAAAGGGTGGCCGCAGTTTTCTGCCGACGAGGAGCCGCCGTTGCGCTCGGAACTGTTCAGTGCCGACCAGATGGAGCAGCACGGCCAATCCCTCGCCGCCCGCCATGCGCTGGCGCCGGGACGCGCCGCGGACAAACTGCTGGCACGGCTGGCGGACAACGAGAGCGTTCTGGTCGGCGTCTGCAAGATGCTGACGGCTGCGGTTGCCGCCAAGCGGCGCATCAGTCCGGGGGGGGAATGGCTGCTCGACAATTTTTATCTTATCGCAGAGCAGATCCGTACGGCCAAGCGACACCTGCCCAAGGGTTACAGCCGGGAACTGCCGCGCCTGGCACAAGGGCCGTCGGCCGGACATCCGCGCGTCTATGACCTCGCGCTGGAAACCGTTGCCCATGGCGACGGCCGGATCGACACGGAAAGCCTCGGACGCTTTGTCGCCGCCTATCAGACCGTGGCGGCACTCCAGCTTGGCGAATTGTGGGCGATTCCGATCATGTTGCGGCTGGCGGTGATAGAGAACCTGCGCCGTGTCGGCGTGCGGATTGCCGCTGGCTGGGACGAGAGAAACCTGGCCAGGACCTGGGCCGAGCGGATGACGGAAACCGCCGCAAGCGATCCGAAGAGCCTGATACTGGTGATCGCCGACATGGCGCGCTCGAAGCCGCCGATGGTCAGCGCCTTTGTCGCGGAACTGGTGCGCCGCTTGCAAGGGCGCGGGCCGGCACTCGCCCTGCCGCTGACCTGGGTCGAGCAGCACTTGTGCGAGTCGGGCATGACCATCGAACAGATGGTGCAAGTGGAAAACCAGCTGCAGGCAGCCGATCAGGTCTCGATCAGCAACAGCATCGGCAGCCTGAGGGTGCTCGGTGCCATGGACTGGCGCCGCTTCGTCGAGGCGATGAGCGTCGTCGAGCGGACCTTGCGCGAGGATCCGGGCGGTGTCTATGGCGGAATGGATTTTGCCACCCGGGATCGCTACCGGCATGCCACCGAGGAGATCGCCCGCAGGTGCCGTCTGGCGGAAAGCGAGGTCGCGCGCAAGGCCGTCGAGCTGGCTCATGCCGCCGCGCTGCTCACTACCGGCAGCGGGACCGCGGATCGCAGGGGGCATGTCGGCTTCTACCTGATAGACAAGGGCCTGGCACAGCTTGAGCAGGCCGTCGGGGTTCATCTTTCCCTTGTCGCAAGCCTGCGCCGCAAGGCGGGCCGGTTCCCCCTGCTGCTCTATCTGGGTGGCATTGCGCTGATCACCTTGATCCTGAGCGGCGGCCTGCTGGCACAGGTGCCCGGCATGAGGCTGCCCCCGGGCTGGCCGGCGGCGGCAGCCTACTGGTCGCTGCTGCCCCTTGGCATGCTGTGCTTGCTGGGCACCAGCCAACTGGCCGTGGCGCTGGTCAACTGGCTGGCGACCCTGCTGGTGGAGCCGCATCCCTTGCCGAAGATGGACTTCTCCGCGGGAATTCCGCCGGCAGCCTGCACGCTGGTGGTAATCCCGACCATGTTGACCACCACGGACAACGTCGAGGACCTGGTCGAGGCGCTGGAAGTCAGGTTTCTGGCAAATCTGGATGACAGCCTTTCCTTCGGCCTGCTGACGGATTTTCTCGACTCGGCGCAGGAATCGCTCGCCGCGGAAGAACCGCTGCTGGACCTGGCGCGAACGCGGATCGAAGAGCTGAACGAAAAATACGGCAGTGCCGGTGGCCGCCAGCGCAGCGACATCTTCTTCCTTTTCCATCGCGCCCGGCAATGGAGCAGCCACCAAGCGACCTGGATGGGCTTCGAACGCAAGCGCGGCAAGCTGGCGGATCTGAACGCGCTGCTGCGTGGTGGGGCCAATGGTCCCAGCGGTGCCAGCGGTGCCAGCGGTGCCAGTAGCGCCAGCGAGGGGTTTGCGCTGGTCGTGGGCGACACCCGCCTCCTCGCCAGTGTGAAATACGTCATCACGCTGGACACCGACACGCAATTGCCGCGCGACGTGGCGGGGCAATTCATTGGCGCCATGGCGCACCCGCTGAATCGTCCGCAGGTCGATACCGCGCTGCGGCGTGTCACGGCGGGCTACGGCATCCTCCAGCCGCGCGTGGCGGTCAGCCTGCCGGGCACCAACCGCTCGCTGTATGCGCGCCTGCACGGCGGGGAGCCGGGCGTCGACCCCTACACGCGCGCCGTTTCGGACGTCTATCAGGATGTGTTCGGCGAAGGCTCGTTTATCGGCAAGGGCATCTACGACGTGGATGCCTTCGAACAGGTGCTGGGCGAGCGCTTCCCCGAGAATCGAATCCTCAGCCACGATCTGCTCGAAGGCTGTTACGCCCGGGCAGGACTGCTGAGCGATGTCGAATTGTATGAGGACGCCCCCGCGCGCTATGGCGCCGATGTCAACCGGCGCTACCGCTGGATCCGCGGCGACTGGCAACTGGCCGGCTGGCTGTGGCGCCGGGTTCCCGGGCCTGCGGCACAGCGGGAAGCGAATCCGCTGTCGTGGCTGTCGCAATGGAAGCTGTTCGACAACCTGAGGCGCAGCCTGGTCCCCGCGACACTGCTGCTGCTGCTGCTGGCGGGTTGGCTGCTGCTGCCCCAGGCCGGCTGGTGGACCTGGTCGGTGCTCGGCATCCTGGCGGCGCCCGCCCTGTGCGCCGCCGGCCTCGACCTGTTACGCAAACCCGACGAGGTGCTGCCGCGTCAGCATCTGCTCGCCGTGGGGCGCTCGCTAAGCCGCCACCTTACCCAGGTGGCATTTGAAATCGCCTGTCTGCCGCACGCCGCCTGGTACAGTGGCGTTGCCATCGCACGAACCGCATGGCGGCTGCTGGTCACGCGCAGGCGCCTGCTCGAATGGAATCCGTCGAGCGAGGCGGATCGGGCACTGTCCGCGTGCGGCAGCAATGAGCTCGCGGCGTGTCTGCGCTCCATGTGGGCGGCGCCGGTGATTGCCATCGCGGTCGCGATCCAGCTGGCCGCGGCCGGGCCTGGAGCACTGGCGGTGGCGGCGCCGATCCTGCTGCTGTGGTTTGTCGCGCCGCTCATCGCCTGGTGGCTCAGCCGGCCGCTGGCGCCGCGCGAGGCCGGCCTGACGCTCGGGCAGACGGATTTTCTGCGGGCGCTGGCGCGGCGGACCTGGGCATTTTTCGAGAATGCCGTCGGCGCGGAAGACAACTGGCTGCCGCCCGACAACGTCCAGGACTATCGGGTGGTCGCGATCGCCCACCGCACTTCGCCGACCAACATGGGAATGGCGCTGCTGGCGAATCTGTCCGCCCACGATTTCGGCTACCTGACGGCCGGCGAGCTTGTCGTGCGCACGGCCAACAGCCTGCGCTCGATGGAGGCGCTGCCGCGGCATTGCGGGCATTTCTATAACTGGTACGACACGCAGACCCTGGAGCCGCTGCTGCCGCTGTATGTCTCGACGGTGGATAGCGGCAACCTCGCCGCCCACTTGCTGACCTTGCGCGCCGGGCTGCTGGGGCTGGCAGATGCGCCATTGCTGCCGGCCCGCCTGTTCGCCGGCCTGGAGGATACGTTCCGGGTGCTTGCCGAAGCCAGCGGCGCCACCGACCACGGCGTCGCCGCAGCGCTGGCGGCATTCCGGCGCGAACTGGATCTGGCGCTGCCGCTTGCTTCTGCCATGCTGGCGGAGACGCGCGCGAGCCTGGAACGGCTCGCCGCCGCAGCCGCCGATCTGCAGCTTCGGGTAGCGGGCGACATCGACCACAACGATGTCGCGGCGCTCGAGAACGAAGCGAAAAGCTGGGCCCAGGCCCTCGACCGCCAATGCACGGCGGCACTCGACGAACTGGCCCTGCTCGCACCGCGGCAGCCGCCGCCGGGCGCGGCCGGGCCGGACGAAGCGGCGGCCATGCCCAGCCTGCGCGAACTTGCTGCCGCGGGCAGCATTGCGGCCCGCGACAGGATCCTGGCCATGGAAAGCCTGGCCCGACAGGCGGACGAATTGGCGCATATGGAGTACGACTTCCTCTACGACAAGGCCCGCCACCTGCTGACCATCGGTTACAACGTTACGGAGCGCCGCGCGGATTCGGGCCACTACGACCTGCTCGCATCGGAAGCGCGACTGTGCTGTTTCGTCGCCATTGCCCAGGGGCAGTTGCCGCAGGAAAGCTGGTTCAGCCTCGGGCGCCTCCTGACCAGCACCGGCGGCGAACCGGTGCTGCTGTCGTGGAGCGGTTCGATGTTCGAGTACCTGATGCCCTTGCTGGTGATGCCGACTTACGACAATACGCTGCTCGACCAGACCTGCAGGGCGGCCGTGGCACGGCAGATCGAGTATGGCAATCAGCGCGGCGTACCCTGGGGTATCTCGGAATCCGGCTACAACACGGTCGATATCCACCTCAACTACCAGTACCACGCCTTCGGCGTGCCGGGACTCGGACTCAAGCGCGGGCTGGCCGACGATCTGGTGATTGCGCCTTACGCCTCGGCCCTGGCCCTGATGGTGGCGCCCGAGTTGGCGTGCCTCAATTTGCAGCGTCTGGCAGGCGAGGGCATGGTCGGCAAGTACGGCATGTTCGAGGCGATCGACTACACGCCGGCGCGGCAGCGGCGCGGCAAGTCGAGCGCGGTGGTGCGCTCCTTCATGGCCCATCATCAGGGCATGAGCCTGCTGGCGCTGGCCTACCTGTTGCTGGATCGTCCGATGCAGCGTCGCTTCGAATCGGACCGCCTGTTCCAGGCCAGCATGCTGCTGCTGCAGGAGCGAATTCCCAAGGCCACCGCCTTGTTCGCGCACACCGCAGAACTGGTCGAACTGCGTGCAACCCCGGTTGCCGCAGAGACGCCGCTGCGCTTCTTCGACAGCCCCGACACACCGGTGCCGGAGGTGCAACTCCTGTCCAACGGGCGCTACCACGTGATGCTGACCAATTCCGGAGGCGGTTACAGCCGTTGGAAGGATCTCGCCGTCACCCGCTGGCAGGAAGACGGCACCTGCGACAACTGGGGCTCGTTCTGCTACATCCGCGATGTGGCGAGTGGTGCTTTCTGGTCCACTGCCCATCAGCCGACGTTCAAGCATCCCGAGCGTTACGAAGCGATTTTTTCCCATGGGCGGGCCGAGTTTCGCCGCCGCGACCTGGTCGCCGCAGAAACCGGTAGCCGTGCCGAGGAAGGCAGGTTCGAGACCTATACCGAGATCGTCGTGTCGCCCGAGGACGATATCGAGTTGCGCCGGGTGCGCATCACCAATCGATCGCGCCAGCCGCGGCAGATCGACGTCACCAGCTATGTCGAAGTGGTGATTGCGCCGGCGGCGGCGGACGCCCTGCACCCGGCCTTCAGCAACCTGTTCGTGCAGACCGAGATCCAGCCGCAGCGGCACGCGATCCTGTGCACGCGCCGGCCGCGCTCGCGCGGCGAGCAGCCACCCCTGATGCTGCACCTGATGGCGGTGCACGGAACAGCCGTCGTCGAGGTGTCCTACGAGACGGATCGGCTGCGCTTCATCGGCCGCACCCGCAACACCGCCGCGCCGCGGGCAATGATCGACGGCGCGAAGCTTTCCGGCAGCGACGGCTCGGTACTGGATCCGGTGGTCGCCATCCGCTGTGCATTCGAGTTGGGCCCCGAGCAGACGGTGACCATCGACATCGTCACGGGCATCGGCGAAACGCGGGAGCTGGCCCTCAGCCTGATCGAGAAATACCAGGACCGCCACCTGGCCGACCGCGTCTTCGACCTGGCGTGGACCCACAGCCAGGTTGCACTGCGCCAACTCAATGCCAGCGAGGCGGATTCGCAACTCCACGCCTGCCTGGCGCGCTCGGTGATCTACGCCAATTCCTCGCTGCGCGCCGACCCGGCGCTGTTGATCCGCAATCGCCGCGGCCAGCCCGGCTTGTGGGGCTATGCCATCTCCGGAGATTTGCCCATCGTGTTGCTGCAGATCCGCGATGCGGCCAACATCGATCTGGTACATCAACTGGTACAGGCCCATGCCTACTGGCGCCTGAAAGGCGTAGCGGTGGATCTGGTGATCTGGAACGAGGATCACAACGGCTATCGGCAACTGTTGCAGGAACAGGTACTCGGTCTGATCGCATCGGGTGTCGAAGCCAACGTGGTCGATCGTCCCGGCGGCATCTTCGTCCGCTATGCAGCGCAGATATCGAGCGAAGACCGCATCCTGCTGCAGTCGGTGGCGCGGGTGGTGATCAGCGACAGCCGCGGCACGCTGGCCGAGCAACTCGTGCATCGCGTGCCGCCGGAAGCACGCGTGCCGCGTTTCAAGGCGAGCCGGCTGCAGCGCCCCGACGCCCTGCCTGCAAGGGCGGCCGCACTGCCGCGCCGCGACCTGATCCTGGGCAATGGCCTGGGCGGGTTCACCGCCGACGGGCGCGAATATGTCATCGCGCTGGTCCCCGGGCAGGCGACTCCGGCGCCGTGGGTTAACGTGCTGGCCAATCCGCAGTTCGGCACCATCGTTTCGGAAAACGGTGCGGCCTATACCTGGAGCGAGAACGCGCACGAATTCCGCCTCACCCCCTGGCACAACGATCCGGTCAGCGATGCCAGCGGCGAAGCCCTCTACCTGCGCGACGAAGAGACCGGTCACGTCTGGTCGCCCACGCCGCTGCCGGTCAGGGCTGCCGTGCCTTTCGTGACACGACACGGCTTTGGCTACAGCGTGTTCGAAACCCGCTCGGACGGAATTGTTTCCGAACTGTGGGTCTACGTCGCCATCGACGCGGCGGTCAAGTTTTCGGTGTTGAAGCTGCGCAACGAATCCGGCCGGCCGCGCAGGATTTCCGCGACCGGCTACGTCGAGTGGGTGCTGGGCGATCTGCGCGCCAAGTCGGCCATGCATGTGAGTACCGAGATCGACTCGCGCAGCGGTGCGCTGTATGCCCGCAATCCCTACAACACCGAATTCGCCGAGCGGGTGGCCTTCTTCGACGTCGATGAACCGACGCGCAACCTCTGCGGCGACCGCACCGAATTCATCGGGCGCAATGGTTCTCTGCAGAATCCCTCCGCGATGAAGCAGGCGCGCCTTTCCGGCAAGGTCGGCGCCGGCCTCGATCCCTGCGGCGCGATCCAGGTGAATCTCGGTCTGGCCGCCGGTGAGGAGCGCGACATCGTGTTCCGCCTCGGGGTCGGCCGCAATGTCGATGATGCCGCGCGACTGGTACAGCGCTTTCGCGGTGTGCCGGCTGCGCGTGCCGCGCTGGAAGCCGTCTGGCGGCACTGGAATGCCACGCTCGGCGCGGTACAGGTGGAGACCCCCGACCCGTCGCTCAATGTCCTGGCGAACGGCTGGCTGATGTACCAGACCCTGGCCTGCCGGGTGTGGGCCCGCAGCGGCTACTACCAGTCGGGTGGCGCCTTCGGCTTTCGCGATCAGTTGCAGGACATGATGTCGCTGATCCATGCCCGGCCCGGCCTGGTCCGTGAACACCTGCTGCTGTGCGCCAGCCGGCAGTTCGAGGAAGGCGATGTGCAGCACTGGTGGCATCCGCCGGCCGGCCGCGGGGTGCGCACGCATTGTTCGGATGACTACCTCTGGCTGCCGCTGGCGGTGTGCCGCTACGTAACGGCGACCGGCGATAGCGGGGTGCTCGATGAAACCGCAGCTTTCCTCGACGGCCGCCCGCTCGGCCCGGATGAAGATTCCTACTACGATCTGCCCGCGCACACGGTCGAGGCAGCCAGTCTCTACCAGCATTGCGTACGTGCCATCCGGCATGGATTGCGCTTCGGCGCACATGGCCTGCCGCTGATGGGTTCCGGCGACTGGAATGACGGCATGAACCTGGTCGGCATGCAGGGCAAGGGCGAAAGTGTCTGGCTGGGCTTCTTCCTCAGCGAGGTGCTCGGACAGTTTTCTGGGGTGGCACGCGCCTTCGGCGACTTGCCGTTTGCCGAGTTGTGCAGCGCCGAGCGGGAACGGCTGCGCACGGCTATCGAGCAACACGGCTGGGATGGCGGCTGGTACCGCCGCGCCTACTTCGACGACGGCACGCCGCTAGGGTCCGCCACCAGCCTGGAGTGCCGGATCGACTCGATTTCGCAAAGCTGGTCGGTGCTGTCCGGCGTGGCGGACATGACTCGGTCCCGCCAGGCCATGGCGGCGGTCGACGCGCAACTGGTACGCCGCGAGGATGCACTGATGCAACTGCTCGATCCACCTTTCGACAACAAGTCGGACATGGACCCGGGCTACATCCGCGGCTACGTGCCGGGCGTCAGGGAGAACGGCGGGCAATACACCCATGCGGCGATCTGGGCAGCGATGGCGTTTGCCGCGCTGGGCGAGCGCGAGCGCGCCTGGGAACTGCTGACCATGATCAATCCGGTCAATCACGGGCTGTCGGCGGCGGGTATCGAGACGTACAAGGTGGAGCCCTATGTCGTCGCCGCCGATGTCTATGCGGTGCCGCCGCATACCGGGCGCGGTGGCTGGAGCTGGTACACCGGCTCGGCCGGCTGGATGTACCGGCTGCTCATCGAATCGCTGTTGGGCCTGCGGCGCGAGGGCACGAGGCTGACTATCGCTCCCTGCCTGCCTGCCGATTGGCCCGGCTTCACGATCCACTATCGCTACCGGGAGACCCTGTACCACATCGCCGTGTCGCAGGTGGGCGCCAGTGGCGAAGGCAATGGCGGCGTGAGCAGCGTGAAGGTCGATGGCGTCGGGCAGCACGACATGACGATTCCTCTCGTCGACGACCATCGCGATCATGCGGTCGCGGTGATGGTGCACCAGGCGGACAGAACCGCAAAGCCAAAATCGCCGTCCCTCGTCACTGCACAATGAATCTCGGTTCGCTGGCGCACAGTGAATGCCATGGGTTATGGCGATCCTTGCCTATTGCCATCGACAACACGACAAATCATGGATACCAACTACGCAAACATGCCGCATGCCGGCACATCAAGCCCTACGTTTCACCTCGGCGGGAAGCAGGTCGGCAACGACGAATACGGCACATTGATCTGCGATCGCAGCGGAAGAATCTGCGGGTCTGGAGCCGCCGCAGACAATCTGTTCGGAGCGGCCCGGGGCCGGATCACCGGGAGACTGATTTCAGTGTTCATTCCGGGCATTCATTTGGATGGCGGTTCGCCCGACCATCACGCGAGATCGCTGGCCTCGCTATGCGAGAAAAGCGAGTGGGAGCAATTCGAGGCGATGGATGTCCTTGGACGCGGGTTCGCGGTGGAGATTCGCGTGTCGCGGAGAATGACGAATGGTCAGGAAGTTTTTGTCCTCAACTTTTACCGTCCGGGCGCGGCCCTGTTCTCCCGCATCGGTGCGCCATGAATTTCGCGACTGCGCACAACTAAAGTCGGCGCTGGCGACACGGCGTCTCCTGGTGCGTATGGCGAGCGCCCGCGCCGGCGATCGTCAGCGAATGCCGGTCGTTCCGGCAATGAGGCAGTTGTGCGCCTGTGCCTTGTCGCCCGACGGCGGTAGAAGCCCGGCCAGCGCCCTGCAACGGGCTTCCTTGTCGAGCGCGGCGAGCGCGGCCACGCGCCGGTAGAAACGCGGCAGGTCGTGGTTCTCCTGCGTGAGCAGGGCCTCGAAAGCCGGCACCCATTCGCTGTAGACGGAAAACGATACGAGCGTGGCGTTGTTGAATTCCGCGCCAAGCAGCTTGTCGTAGCCGGCATGCCCCCCCAAGGCTGCCTTAAGCCCGGCGTAATCGCGGCGCAGGGCCTCGATCAGGCCGGCCTTGGCATGGCGAAGTTGATCGCTAGTGTCTTCCGTTGCATAGAGGGTCTGGAACTTCTTGCGGTAATCCTGCATCAGCCCGGCAAAGGCCGCCTTGCGCGCCCGTTGCGCCGCGAAGGCGGCGCGCTGGCCCGAGGAAGCGGAGTCGGCCGTCCAGCGTCGCACCCCCTCGTTTTCAACCGCCGCGGCGAAGGACTCGTTGAAGGGCGTATCGTCCTTGACGAAGACGACCTGGTGCGCCAACTCGTGAAACACGATGCGCGCCACTTCCAGCGTGCCCCTGCTCATGAAGGTGTTCAGCACCGGGTCGTCGAACCAGCCCAGCGTCGAGTAGGCGGCAACGCCGCCGACACGGGTGTCGTAACCCTCGTCGCGCAGGTCCGCGGCGAGGCGCTCGGCGTCCTCCCTGGCGTAGTAGCCGCGGTAGTTCACGCAGCCGACCATCAGCATGCACCAGCGCTTGGGTTCCAGCGACAACTCGGGTGCGGCGAACACGTTCCATACCACGTAGGGGCGCCCGATGTCGGCATACTTGCGATAGCTGTTGTTGTCGGGCAGCGCCAACTCGCGGCTGGCGAATTCGCGAATTGCCTGCACGCCTTCCAGTTGTTTCCTGAGCACCGGATCACTGGCCGGATCGCCAATGACATCGCCGATGGGCCGGACCGCGCGCATGACCTCGAAGTGGCCGCCGACGGCCTGGGCGTAGTAGGCGACGTTGCCGCAGCCGGCCAGCGGGCCTGCCAGCATGGCCGCCAGCATCAGCGGCAGGGACAGGGCTCTAAAGCTATTCACGGTGCAGGAAATGTCCGCTTTCCAGAAAAGCTGCGACCTCTGCGGCGCAGCGCCGCGAGGCGAGCATTTCCGAGTGCGCCACCGGCAGCGCGATGAAGTCCGCGGCGCCCGGCAGCCGCGCTTCCGCCAGCGTCACCACGCCGTCGTTGGGGCGCGGCAGGCCGGGTACGGTACGGCCCAAGCCGACGCTGCGCGTGCCGGCCAGCACCCCGACTTCGATGGCGGACCGCGGCGCGACGGTAGCGCCGGGTCCGCGCGCCAGCCATTCATTGATGGAGCGCCCGAGCAGCGTCGGCATCCCCGCGACCCGAACCAGCCGGCGCGCGCAGTGGCTGTCGACACAGGGCGTGCCGAGCAGGACAACGCGACGCAAACGCGGATCGGCTTCCTGCCGCAGCATGTCGAGGATCACCAGACCGCCAAGGCTGTGGCCGACCAGATGGATTCCACTCCCGCCTGCCGCGGCGACGTAGCGCCGCAGCGCCTCGGCGTTCTGCGACAGCGTGGCGCGCACGCTGGGGTAGCCGAAGCGCAGCACGTGGTAGCCGAGGCGGCGCAGCCAGCGGCCATGCGGAATCAGGACGGCGGCCGGCGTCCATAGACCGTGCACCAGAATTACCGTTGCCGGCGTGCAGTAGTGCGGATTCGCCCTGAGGATTTTTTCATTCACAAGAGATTGGAGCACAAAACTGCCAACACGTTTGCAGCACAACAGAAGTCGGCGCTGGCGGGACGGCGCAGGGAATTCGAAAAGCACTGCTTTTCGCCTGCGCCGGTCGGTCGGCCATGCAGGGCCGGCCGAGGCCCCGATCAGGGTCCAAAGCAGCACCCGGTGTCGGCAACGCAGAAGTCGCGGCAGATCAGGCTTCCATCCGTGCAATGTGCACAATTTCTGCGGCAATATCTTCCGGCGAGAGGACGAAGTCGATGCAGCCGCTGGCGATGGCGCTCTCCGGCATGTCCGGCTGTTTCGCCGTATCGAGTTTCTGTGCGATGGTGATGCCGCCGGCGTCCTTGATGCCGCACAGTGCGGCGGCACCGTCACCGTCGTAGCCGGAGACGATCACCGCAACCAGCTTGCCCTCCCAGTGCTCGGCCAGCGAACGCAGAAAAACCGTGATGACATCCGGCCAGCCGCGGGGTTTCGAAATCGGCTTCAGGCGGAATTCTCCATCTTCGACGTGCAAGTCACGATTCTCGGGAATGATGAATACATGGTCGGGCTCGATCAGCAGGCGTTCCGTGATCAGTTCAACCGGCATGGAGGTGAAGCGGGGAAGAATCTCATGCAGGTGGGTCGGCATGCTCGTGATGTGATTGACGATGACGATCGCCACGCCCATGTCGGCGGGAAGATTCTGCAGCAGCCGGATATAGGCGTCGAGGCCGCCGGCCGAACCGCCGACGCAGACAACGGGAAAGTTGTTCATGGGGAAAGGCTCGCCAGCACTAGTCACCGACCATTTGCCTGACCACATCGAGAAACTCCTGGTAGCGGATCGGCTTGGAGATGTAAGCGTCGCAGCCGGCGGCCTCGACCCGGTCGCGGTCACCGTTCATGGCCAGCGCGGTCAGCGCCACGATCCTGATGTCGCGCGTGAGGGCATCGGCCTTGAGCAGGCGCGAGGCGGCCAGGCCATCCATGCCGGGGAGTTGCACGTCCATCAGGATCAGTCGCGGCAACTGTTCGCGGGCGATGCGCAGGCCTTTCTCGGCATCGTTCGCCTGGAGCACTTCATGTCCGGCCTGCTCCAGCATTAACACTGCAAGCTTCATGTTGGTGGCATTGTCCTCGATTACCAGGATGCGTGCCATGTCAGGCTTTCTTTCCGTTCATCGCCAGCGTTACCTCGCTGACCAGCCGGCCCTGGTTCAGAGCCGATTTTTCGATCACCTTCAGCACGTCTCCGCCGAGCCGTACGCGATCCGCTGCCGTCACTTTTTTGGCGGTGACGATGACGATCGGAATGCCTGCGGTGGACGCATCCTGCTTGAGTACTTCGACGACCTCGAAACCGTTGACCTCGGGCATCATCAGATCAAGGACGATCAGGTCCGGTAGCCTGGATCGCGCCAGGTCGATTCCGTCCTGCCAACTGCAGGCCGTGAGGATGCGGTAGCCGGTTGATTTGAGATAGGTTCCAAGCAGCTTCACCGCGTTGGGGTCATCGTCCACCACCAGTACGGTGCGCCGCTCGCCGTCGACAACGGGAGGGAAACCGGAGGCCTCCAGGGCCTGCGCCAGCGCCTCGCGCCCGACCGGTTTTTGCAGGACATAGCTGGCGCCGACGGTCAGACCGCGAATCTTGTCGGCGACCATGGAAACGATGACCACCGGTACCTTGGCGAACTGAGGATGCTTCTTGAAACTCTCGATGAAGGTCCAGCCGTCCATGCCCGGCAGCACGATGTCGACGGTGATCAGATCTGGACATTCCTGCGTTGCCTGTTCCAGCGCCGATTCGGCCGTACTGGCGCGAGCCACGCGGAACCCGGTGCGCTCCAGTTGCAGTCGCAGTAGTGCGGCGGCCTTGTCGTCATCCTCGACGACCAGCGCCAGTGGCGCCTGGCCGTCCGGCTTCGGAGCAAAGGCGGCGAAGGCGGCCGGGAGCCCTTGCGCAAGCATGGGAGTCAGCAAATGATCGGGGTCGGCGCGCTTGTCCTCTGCCGTTCGCCAGGGCAGCCACACCGTGAAGGTCGAACCCTTGCCCGGCGTGCTTTGCAGGTCCACCGCGCCGCCGTGCAGTTCCGCCAGCTGCTTTACCATCGCCAGCCCAAGGCCGGTGCCTTCGTAGCGGCGCGCCAGTGTGCTCTCGATCTGGGTGAAAGGCTGGAACAGCCGCGTCTGGTCCTTGGTGGAAATGCCTATGCCCGTGTCCCTCACCACCAGTTCGAGGAAGGGATCGAAGGGTCCGTCAGGCACCAGCTGTCGCTCGATGCGCCGCAGTGAGAGATGGACTTCGCCACCCTCTGGAGTGAATTTGACGGCGTTCGAGAGCAGGTTGTAGAGAATCTGCTTGACCTTGCGTCCGTCAAGCCAGGCATTGCCCATGCCTTCGGCAACATCGGCGATCAAGCGCAGCCGGTGCGCCACGGCCTGTTCGCGCACCACTTGCAGGCTGGCCCGGACCAGCGTCGCTACCTCCATGGACTCGAGCTCCAGCGTCATCTTGCCAGCCTCGACTTTCGACAGGTCGAGGATGTCGTTGATCAGTGACAGCAGGTGGTTGCCGCTGGTAAAGATGTCACTGACGGCTTCTTTCTGCTGCGACGACAGATCGCCCAGTAGCCCGTCTCCCAGCATTTCGGAAAATCCGATGATGGCGTTCAGTGGCGTCCTCAGCTCGTGCGACATGTTGGCCAGGAACGCGGACTTCATCCGACTCGCCTCCTCAAGCTGCAGGTTCCTGATGGCAAGCTCCCGGCTCGCTATTACCTCGCTCGTGCGCTTGGCGACCTCGACTTCGAGAAAGTGATTCTGGTCCCGCAGGAAATCGGCCGAGGCTTTCAGCGCCAGGTGATTCTTCACGCGCGCCATGACGATGGGCGGGTTGATCGGTTTGGTGATGTAGTCGACTGCGCCGAGCTCCAGTCCGTCCTTCTGGTCCGTCATTTCGCCCTTGGCGGTGAGAAAAATCACAGGAATGTTGCTTGTCTTCGGGTTGTGCTTGAGTCGCTCGCATACCTCGTAGCCATCCATGTCGGGCATCATGATATCCAGCAGGATCAAGTCCGGCGGCTTGCCGGAGGTAGCGATCCTCAATGCATTTTCGCCACTGTTGGCAATTTTTACCTTGTAGATATCCTTGAGCAGATTGCTCATCAGCGTCAGGTTATCCGGCGTGTCGTCCACCACGAGGATCGTGGCCTTTTTGGTGAAATCGAGTCCGTCCATGGCAGGTCCTTTAGCGGGGTGCTTCAGTGGTGGCTCGCAGCGATGCAAGTGCAACCTCGTAGTTGAATGACCGGATGCTTTCCCCGATCCGGCGATACTGGTCGGGGAAGGCCGTGGATAGAAGATCCGCATTCGCTTCCAGCACCTCGACCGCCTCGGAGTCGTTGTCGATCAACAAGGTTTTCAGCTTGTCGCAGACCGTCTTGAGTTCTTGCCGGTCGATGCTGACCGTCTTTTTGGCCGGTTCTTCCGGCAATTGCCGTTCGAGTTGCGCGATAAGAGTCTGCAGCGGCTGCTCGATTGCGGAGACCCGCGCAGCGACCTCCTCGTGCGGACGGCGTTCCCTGATTGCATTTTCGAGTTTCTCCGCCAAGTGCTGCAGACTGGACGCGCCGATGTTGCCGGAGACGGCTTTCAGCGTGTGGGCGAGCCGTTCTGCGGTGTCGTCCGGGTTGGAGATCAGCGCAGAGTTGATTTCCGCCACCACGCATTTCTGTCCGGCGACGAACTTGCGCAGCATCGTGAGGTAAAGAGGCCTTTTGCCGAGGACCCGGCGCAGGCCATTGGCGATGTCCAGGCCATCAACGCCGGATGGCAGGGCAATGTCAGCCGGCGTCGGAGGCATTTCTCCGGTTGCTGCCGTCGACTGCCGTGGCTTGATCCATTTGAGAAGAATTTTCCACAGGTCTTCGGGTTCGATCGGTTTGGCCACATGATCGTTCATGCCCGCCGCGATGCATCGATCGCGATCGTCCTGGCGGGCATTGGCGGTCATCGCCACCACCGGAAGATCCTTGAAACGCTGATCCTTGCGAATTTCCTGGGTAGCCTCGACACCGTCGAGCACCGGCATCTGCATGTCCATCAGCACGATGTCGTAGTCACCGGCCTGGATTTTGTCCAGGGCTATCTGACCATTGTCGGCAAGTTCGACGATAAAGCCGGCATCTGTCAGCAACTCGGTTGCCACTTCCTGGTTAAGGTCGTTATCTTCGACCAGAAGGATGCGCGCGCCGCGGAGGGTGGCGAGTTGCTCGAAGGCATCGCTTGCCGCGTCCGTGGCGATACAGGGGCGGTCGACTCTGCCACCCAGCAAGCGCGCCACACTTTCGAACAGCATTGATGTACTGATCGGCTTGATCATCACATCCTCGATTCCGGCAGCCTCGGCGTCCCTAATGACTTCCTCGCGACCATCGCCCGTCACCATGATCATGTGCGGCATCCGGCTGAGCGGTAATTCCGTAATCAGTCTGGCCGTCTCGTTGCCATCCATGCCGGGCATGGCCCAGTCGATGAAAATGATTTCGTAAGGCCTGCCCTGTGCCTCGGCATGATTCACGGCGGCGATGGCCGCTGCGCCGGACTCGGCCTGATCTGCCTTGAAACTCATGCCGTCGAGCAGATCGAGCAGCACCAGGCGGGCATTTTCGTTGTCGTCTACCACCAGCACGCGCTTACCCTGCAGGTCGCCTGACAAGGCCAGCTTGCGCTGCTGACCCACGCCCTTGCTCAGGCGCACCGTAAACCAGAAGGTGCTGCCTTTGCCGGGTTCGCTTTCGACACCCACTTCTCCGCCCATCAGTTCGGCCAGCTTCCTGGAAATGACCAGGCCAAGCCCGGTGCCGCCGAATTTCCGGGTGATCGACGGATCGGCCTGCGAAAAGCTCTGGAACAGACGTCCGATCTGCTCCGTGGTCAAGCCGATGCCGGTGTCGCGTACGGCACAGTAGAGCAGCACATCCTGATCAGTCTGTTCCCTGATGCGGATGACAATGTCGACCTCGCCCTGCTCGGTGAACTTGACGGCATTGTTGCTGTAGTTGATCAGGATCTGCCCCAGCCGCAGCGGATCGCCGATCAGCTTGGACGGTACGCTCTTGTCTACGTCGAAGATCAACTCCAGTCCCTTGGCCGAAGTCTTCTCGGCGATCAGGTTGGCTACATTGTCGAGCACCTTTTCCAGTTCGAACTCGGTGTGCTCGACCGTCAGCTTGCCCGCCTCGATCTTCGAGAAGTCGAGAATATCGTTGATGATGCTGAGCAGATGCTGCCCGGAACCCTTGATTTTCTTGATGTAGTCGCGCTGGCGTGGCGTCAGTTCGGTCTTCAGCGCCAGGTAGGACATGCCGATGATGGCGTTCATCGGCGTGCGAATCTCGTGACTCATGCTGGACAGAAAATCCGACTTGGCGAGGTTGGCTCTTTCCGCCGCCGCCGTGGCGTTCTCCAGCTCGACGTTCTTTTCCTGCAACACCTGGTCCAGTCGTTTCTGTTCCGTGACGTCGCGCGCCGCAGCGAAGACGCCCTGCAGTTTCCTTTCGCGGTCGTAGAAGGTAGTCGCGTTGTATGACACTACGGTTTCCTTGCCGTCCCTGGCGCGTGCAGTAAGTTCGTAGTCGGTGAGCTTCTTTTCATTCAAGACCCGTTTGATACCCGCCTCGGCGCGCTGCGGATCGGTAAAGAAATTCTTGAATGGGGCGCCGATCAGCTCGTCGCGCGTGCAGGAGGTGAGCGCCTCCATTTGTTTGTTGACGTCGGTGATGATGCCGGCCGGATCGGTCGTCATGATCGCGTCGATGTTGGATTCGATCAGTGAACGCGTGTAGAACTGCTGGTCGCGCAGGCGCTGGTCGAGTTTCTTCTGCTCTTCTTCGACCTGCTTGCGCGCGCTGTTGTCGGTGCCGATCAGCAGGTAACCGATGATGGCGTTCTCGGCATCGCGTAGCGCCGTGACCGAGACGACGGCCGGGAAGCGACTGCCGTCCTTGCGGATGTAGGTCAGCTCATAGATGTCCTCGATGCCGCGCGAGGCCTTGAACACCAGCGCTTCGAAGCCCGGAGCAATGGTGGTGTCGAGCTCGATGCTC
>JANMTA010000325.1:0-2164 GCA_031389965.1 Betaproteobacteria bacterium | reverse complement strand
ACGGCAACACCTTCGCGCGCCAGCGCCAGCGCGCAGCCGCGGCCCAGTCCCTTGCTCGATGCGCACACCAGTGCGCTGCGTCCGCGTATTCCCAGATCCATCTCGGATTCTCCGTTCAGCCGGACGGGTATGATAGCGGCCTTCTGTGCCGGACCAAAGCATGCCAAGCATCCACCGCATCATCCTCTACCGACTGCTCGCCGCCTGGGTGGTCATCTCGCTGCTGATCGGCGTGGCCGTGTCATGGCTGGGGATGCGCAAGATCGACCAGCAGCTGGTGACGCTGGCGACCGTGGAGCTGAAGAAGTTCGCCACGGCGAATGTCGCGCTGCTGAAGCAGCCCGAAGCGGTACGCAGTGTGCTCGATCTGCCTGCCGGCCAGACGATCCGCGAGCATTTCATCGCCGGCGAGTTTCAGGACAGCAAGCGTCGCAAACTGGCGGCCACGAGCAACCCCCGGCATGTCGCCATAGCCCCCGAGGTCGAACGCCAGGCCGCCGCTGCCCCGCTCGACCGGGAAACACCTTTCAGGAAATCCAGCGCCGACAGCCAGAGCTGGATGCGAGTGCTGGTGCCGCTGAATGAGGCGGAAGGTGCCAGCGCGGGATATTTCGAGGGCGCCTTCCTGATCGACCCCGAGTTACTGGCGCGCCTGCGCAGCGACCTGATCGTCACGCTGCTGGTCGCCCTGGTCGCGGTGGCCCTGACGACGCTTTGCCTGTATCCCATCATCCTGTCGCTCAACCGCAACGTGGTGCGCTACTCGCACGACCTGCTTGCCGGCAACATCGAACTGATGGAAGTCGTCGGCTCCGCCATCGCCAAGCGCGATTCGGCCACCAGCATGCACAATTATCGCGTCGCCACCTACGCCGTAAGGCTGGCGGAAGCCGTCGGCCTCGGCCACGACGAAATGCGCGACCTGATCGCCGGCGCCTTTCTCCATGACGTCGGCAAGATCGGCGTCTGCGACAGCATCCTGCTCAAGCCCGGCGAACTCGACGCGCGGGAATCTGAAATCATGAAAACGCATGTCTCGCTGGGCGTCGATATCCTCAGGAAATCGAACTGGCTGCTCAAGGCACGCGCCGTGGTCGAGTATCACCATGAGAAGTTCGACGGCAGCGGTTACAACAAGGGGCTCGCCGGTGAAGACATACCGCTCATCGCCCGCATCTTCGCCGTGGTCGATGTGTTCGACGCCCTTACTTCGGAGCGCCCTTACAAGGATGCCCATTCGTTTGCCCAGACCATGTCGACGATCGAGGGCGGGTCCGGCAGCTACTTCGATCCGCGACTGGCGAAAGCCTTTTGCGCCATCGCCGAACCCCTCTACCGCGAAACCTGCAACGTGCCCCAGGCAGAGGTCGAATTGCGCCTGCAGCAAATGATAAAGAAGTATTTCTTCGCTACGGCTTGAGATAGCGCGCCATCAGGCGCGGAAACTCGCCGCGCTTTTTCACGCAGGATGGTTTTCAGGCAGCCTCCAGTTTTGCCACGGAAAGCGCCAGCCATTTCATGCCGGCGTTGCCGAAATTGACCTGCACGCGTGCGTCCGTGCCGCCGCCTTCGGCATTGACGATCACGCCGAGGCCGAACTTGGGATGCATCACGCTCTGGCCAATGCGGAAGCCGCTGGCGGACGCTGATTCACTGCGGCGCGGCGTGCCGCCGAAAGAAGTCGGCGCTGGCGACACGGCGAATCCGCCGATTCCGGCGCGCGGAGTCAGCCACTTCACCAGTTCCTCGGGAATCTCTTTGATGAAGGGCGAAACCGGGTTGTAGCGCATCCTGCCGTGCAGCATGCGGGTCTGCGCGAAGCTCAGGTAAAGCCGCTGGCGGGCGCGGGTGACGGCGACGTACATCAGGCGCCGCTCTTCCTCCCTGCCCTTGTCCTCGGATTTCGCATTTTCATGAGGAAACAAATCTTCCTCGAGGCCGCTGATGAAGACCACGTTGAATTCGAGGCCCTTGGCCGAATGCACGGTCATCAGTTGCAGCGCATCGTCGCCCTCGCCGGCCTGGTGCTCGCCGGCTTCGAGCGAGGCGTGCGCCAGGAAGGATGAAAGATCGTTGCCGAATTCCCCGGTGATCTCGCCGTCCTGGTTCGGCTGGCCTTCCTCGGCAACGAAACTCGCTGCGGCGTTGATCAGTTCGTCGAGGT
>JANMTA010000269.1:0-4040 GCA_031389965.1 Betaproteobacteria bacterium | reverse complement strand
ACGCTGCGCTTCGACATCGTGGTCGCGCCCTGACGCATCAGTGTTCCTTGCCGTCGATTCGCGGCTGCAGCAGGAACGGAATCAATCGCCAGGCCAGGATACCGAAGCCGGCCAGCCAGCCGCAGGCCGCGAGCACCAGCCAGAAGGCATAGCTTTCCGGCAGAAATTGCGGTGCGACGACGCGCAGCAGGAAGGCGGCGATCATGATCCAGAGCACCGCCTTGTCGATGGGCTCGAAGAGCACTTTTCTGCCGGTGTGGCCCTTGGCGATCCGGATCAGCATCGCGGGAATAATCAGACCCATGACGCCCAGCCCGAACACGTGCGTGGACACGGCGCCGACCCAGGCTGGCGCTGCGACCTGGCCTATAAATTCGACCAGCAGCTGCAGCACGATCGCGGCATAGCCCAGGTACATGATGCCGAGATCGAGGCGCTGCAGGGCCAATTGCGGCTTCCAGAAGAAAAGCCGGCCGGCCAGCAGAAGCGCCAGCAGCAGCGACAGCCAGGCCGCCAGCGACGGCGGCATCAGGCCGGCGCCCACCAGCAGCAGCGCAAGCAGCTTGATGGCTTTGTCCAGCGTCGCGTGGCGCAGGATGTCCACCTGGAAGATGCCCTTCATGAACTGGGTCAGCGTGCGCTCCAGCATGACCAGGAAGGCGACGCGAAACAGGCCGGTGGCCATGCTGATGCCGACCTGGAAGTGGTCGACGCTCAGCATCAGCTGCTTGGCGATCAGGAATGCGGGGAGGATCAGCAGGAAGAAATAGTTGTCGCGATAGTTGTCGTCCTTGCGATGGCGCACCAGGGTCCACAGCAGCATGGCGACGATCGAGGCAAGAAACACCTTGTTGGACAGTTCGAACAGGAACACCGGCCAGCGTGCGCCGAACGCCATGCCGGCGCGCTCGAACAGCCAGGCCGCGACCAGAAACATCAGCGACGCGCCGTGATAACCGCGGATCTGCACCCAGTTCTTGGTCGAGGTCAGCAGGAAGCCGCCGAGCACGGCCCAGCCGAAGCCGAAGAACATTTCGTGGGCATGCCACTGCACGGTGCTCACGGAGGTCTCCGGCGCAGGCAGCACGCCAAGATGCATCAGCACCCAAAGCAGCGGTAAACTGAGTCCCGACAGGCAGGCCAGGGCGAAAAAGGGCCGGAAGCCGACCAGCCAGAAGGGGTGTGCCGACACGCTTAAACGGCGCGCCGGAACACGACATCCCACACGCCGTGGCCCAGCCGCAAGGCGCGGCTTTCGAACTTGGTCTGCGGGCGGTACGGGGGGCGCGGAGTAAAGCCGTTGGCCATGTTCACCAGCAGTGTTTCGCCGGAGAGCACCTCCAGCATCTGCAGGGCATAATCTTCCCAGTCGGTCGCGCAATGCAGGTAGCCGCTCGGCGCCAGCCGCGTTGCCAGCAGCTTGATGAATTCGGGCTGGATCAGGCGGCGTTTCTGCTGGCGCTTTTTTGGCCACGGGTCGGGAAAGAAAATATGGATGCCGGAAAGCGATGCAGGCGCAATCATGTCGCGCACCACCTCCACGGCGTCGTGCTGGATCACGCGCAGGTTGGAAAGTTCGCGCGTGGCGATTTCCTTCAGCAGGCTGCCGACGCCGGGCGTGTGCACTTCGATGCCGAGGTAGTCGTTTTGCGGATGTTCGGCGGCAATGGTCGCGGTGGTCTCGCCCATGCCACAGCCGATTTCGAGAATCCGCGGCGCCTGGCGACCGAACACGGCATCGAGGTCTAGCGCCGCTGCCTGATAGGGAATTCCCCAGCGCGGCATGCCTTGCTCGTGGAAACGGCGCTGGGCGGCGGAGACCCGGCCCTGGCGCAGAACGAAGCTGCGGATGTGGCCGCCGCGGCGGTCTTCCGCGGCGCTCATTCGGCGGGCTTCTGAAAAGTCGGCGCTGGCGGCACGGCGCCGACTTCGATCTGCGAGGCGTCGACATCGACGGAACCGGCCAGCAGCTTGTCGAGCGCGTAGCGCGACCGTGGAATCGCCTCGGGCAGAGAGGCGCAGGCGGCATGCAGGGTCACTTCGCCCAATGCGGGCTGGATACTGTCGGGGAGATTCAGGGCGTACGCCAAATCGAACCATTGGGCCTCTTTGGCACGCGGCCCGAAATAATAGACGGCCAGGTCGCGCACGATGATTTCGATGGTCCTCGCCTGCTTCGCGTACCACGCAGCGTAGGTGTCCTCGACCGCCTTTGAATAGGCAGGCAGTTCGAGGCAGGCGGCGGTCAGCAGAGACAAGCCGTGAGCGCGGCCGAACAGGCGCTGGCGAATGAATATTTCAGGCCGGTCGGCGGCATAGCCCCTGCGTTCGGGCTTGACCTCCAGAGCAGGCGCTGCTGCGCTTGTGCCGCTGGGTGTGACGGCGGGCGTGGCGGGCGGTGCGTCTGCGGCCTGCGCGGAACCCAGCAGTGCCGCAAGCAGGAGGCTGGCAAAAAAACGCCTCACTTGCTGCCTTGACCGCCGCTTTGGCCAATGAGCCCACCGCCGGGCGAACTGGGCGTCGCCGCGTAATACTTCTTCGGCATGCGCCCGGCGCGCCAGGCCTCGCGTCCCGCCTCGACCGCCTTCTTCATGGCGCCGGCCATCAGCACCGGATTTTGCGCGCCGGCAATCGCGGTATTCATCAGCACGCCGTCGCAGCCGAGTTCCATGGCAATCGCCGCATCCGACGCGGTGCCGACGCCGGCGTCGACCAGCACCGGCACTTTCGCTTGTTCGATGATCAGCTTCAGGTTCCACGGGTTGAGGATGCCCATGCCGGAGCCGATGAGGGAAGCCAGCGGCATGATCGCGACTACGCCTAAGTCCTCCAGCATGCGCGCCTGGATCGGATCGTCGGCGCAATACACCATGACCTGGAAACCGTCCTTGACCAGGGTGGCGGCGGCCTTGAGGGTTTCCGGCATGTTGGGAAACAGGGTCTGCGGATCACCCAGCACTTCGAGCTTGACCAGCGCGTGGCCGTCGAGCAGTTCGCGCGCCAGGCGCAGGGTGCGCACCGCCTCGTCGGCCGTGTAGCAGCCCGCCGTGTTGGGCAGGATGGTGAATTGCGCGGGCGGCAGCACTTCCAGCAGCGAGGGCTGGCCCGGTTCCTGGCCGATGTTGGTGCGGCGGATGGCGACGGTGACGATCTCGGCGCCCGAGGCGTCGATCGCGGCGCGCGTCTGCGCAAAGTCCTGGTACTTGCCGGTGCCAACCAGCAGGCGCGAGTGGTAGGACTTGCCAGCGATAAGGAGAGAATCCGAGTTCATGGGCTGTGAATCCTGAAAGGGCGTTCAGCCGCCGCCGACGGCGACGACAATTTCGATCTGGTCGCCGCTGGCGAGTGCGGTTTCGGCGTGCCGGCTCTTCGGCACGATCTCGCCGTTCCTTTCCACCGCGACACGCTTGCCGGCGAGGCCGCGCGCTTCGAGCAGGGCAGCGACAGAAAGGGGCGCCGGCAGTTGCTGCGGCTCGCCGTTGATGATGAGATCCATTGCTTAACGTGAAAAACAAAAATAAGAGCGCCCGGTGATATTCGAGCGCAGCGAGCCAAGCAGTAGCCTCCACCGTGAGGGGGAGGACGGGAGGGGGTGGGTGTCATTGCATTTTTTCATTTTACTTCAGCAGGCGGCGCCGGATCAGCGTCAGGGCGATCCAGAAGGCGATCGCCGCGACCGCGGCCAGTGCCACGAGGTGGCCGGCGATGCCGGCCGGGACCTCGCCGAACAGCAGCGGCCGCACCAGCGCCACGGCATGCGTCAGCGGCAGCCAGGCGGCCACCGCCTGCACCAGCGGCGGCAACTGGTCGGCCGGAAAGAACACGCCGCACAGCAGCACCATGGGCGTGATGAACAGCGTGAAGTAGTACATGAAGAAGTCGTAGGACGGCGCCAGCGCGGTGACGATCAGCCCCAGCGCGGCGAAGGCCAGTCCGGTGAGAAAGATCACCGGCAGCGCCCACAGCGCCAGCGGCGAGGCGATCAGGCCCAGCGCCGCGATCACAACCAGGATCGCAGTCCCTGACAGCGTGGCCTTGGC
>JANMTA010000251.1:0-5820 GCA_031389965.1 Betaproteobacteria bacterium | reverse complement strand
CCATGCGCTGGCTCGCGGCGCGGATGCGTTCCAGCGCGTCCTTGCCCTCGTCGTCCAGCTTGTCGCCGTAGTCCTCGAGCAGCACCAGCGAGAAGCCGTCCATGCTGCGCAGCGGCCCGCGCAGATCGTGGGACACCGAATAGCTGAAGGCTTTCAGTTCCTCGTTCAACGCCGCGAGATCCAGGTTGCTGCGCTCGACTTGCGTAAACGAATGCCGCAGCGACCTGGCCATGGCGTCGAAATTCTTCGACAACTCGCCGATCTCGTCCTCGCGGCGGGGGCCAAGAACAAAATTCCAGTCGCCCGCGGCAAGCTGTCGCGTAGCCTGCTGCAGTCCGTCAATCGGCGCGAGCACTGCGCGGCGAACAAACCATGATGCGCCGACCATGATCGCCGCGATCAGCACGAGTCCCGTCAGGATCACCTGCATCATCCGGTACTGGGCCTCGATGATGCGCTCGGTCGCCAGATCGCTCAGGCGCACCGCATGGGTGTAATTCTCCTGCTGGTAGGTCAGCAGTTGGCCAAGCAGTTGCGCCTCGAAGCGCTGGCTCGCAGCGTCCAATGCGGCATCCGCGCGGTTGTTGCCGTGTGCCGCTGTGAGCTCGGCGAAGAGACGATGCCCTGCAGCCTTTTTTTTCCCCAAATCGGCGAGGATTTCGGCTTGCTCGGGCTCCCTGAACCGGGCATTCGCGATCAGCCGGTCGACGCGGTCCGACACCGCGACCCACTGCAGCCGCGCCCGTTCCGTGTGGTAGAGGTGGTACTCGAAAGTGACCAGGCGCAGCTCGGTGAGTCCGCGCCCGATCACGCTCGCCACCCCGCGCTGGCGGTTCGCGTCCTCGACTTCCGCGTACGCCCACCAGATCGTCGCGGCAATGATGGCGATCACCGCGAGCCCGGTGCCTGTTACGCGCCGTTCCTTGCTGGAGATTTTCATGCTCGGGCCAGCACTAATGCAACACCGTCACGCGTTCGGGCTGGACGGCCAGCAAGGCGTCCAGGTACAGGTGCGGCAGCAAGTTGGGAACAGGCCCCTGGGCCACGTGGCCGCGCGCCATGGCCCAGCGCGCCTCGTCCTCGAGGGTGATCAGATGCGATTGCAGCAGGTTGACGCCAAAGTCGAATTGCTGCCATGTCGCTCGCAGCGCGCCGACGTCGATTTTCAGCCATTGCGCAACCAGCTTCAGCGTTTCTTCGGGATGGGATTGCATGAACCGTTCTGCCTTCAACAGCGCCCGCACCAGCTTCTCCATTGCACCCGCATGCCCTTTGAGGAATTCGCTGCGGCCATAGGCGATCATCGTAGTCCGGTAGGCATCGAACTCTATGAAGGAAACGGCGTTGTTGCCCAGCGCGGCCTGCGCCTGAAGCGACATCGGCTGCCAGGTCGCCACCGCGTCGACGCTGCCCTCGGCGAGCGCCGCCACGATCCGCTCCGGCGGCAGATCCACCAGCACGATCGAATCGGGCGGCAGCGGCAGCTTGTGCCTGATGAGGAAGGCCCACAGAAAGTACGAACCGCTGGTGCCGAAGCTGACCCCGATCTTCTTGCCCACCAGGTCGCCTGCCACGCCGATCCCGCGGTCGCGCCGGGCGATGATCGCGTTGTCGTTCGCAACGCTGGCCAGGCTGGCCACCATTCCGAGGGCATGGCCTTTCATCACCGCGATGACGAACAGCACCTCGGCCGTGACCGCGAGGTCGGCCTTCTCCTGCAGCACCTCGTCTCTTGCCAGCACGCCGTAGTTCACGGGCTGGATCGACACGGCTAGCCCTTCTTCGGCGAAATATCCCTTTGCCGCCGCAATGTGCACCAGCGCGGTGTGCGGCAGCACCGGTAGCGCGATGCGCAGCTTTTCCACCGGAGAAGTCTGCTTTGGAGGCGGGCCGCGTGTGCCCAGGTAAGCCAGACCGAGAATGATCACCGCCGCGACCGCGGTGGCGCTCGCCCGGAATCGCCGACTATGCAGGACGCCAGCCATGATTAAAGCCGGTCAGAGACCAGACTTGCAGCCGATATGCCGGCATCTTGCGCTGTTGCGCACCCTGCACCAGAAATTGCAGTCCGAGTAGCATCTTGCCGAAGCCAGGCCGGCCTATCAGCAGCGTAGTGCGGCCGCGCGGCAGGCCGCCACCGGTGATTTCATCGAATCCGGCAATCCCGGTCGCTGCCTTGCTTGCCGATCCGACGCTGGAAGCCGCGGTAGGATAAACGAAGGGCTTTGGGACGTGGCCGAGATCCGATCTTGGCCAGTGCGGTGTGCAACCGGCCTCGTCCGCGAAGATCTCTTCTGGATAGATTGTGGGCATGTGTCGCCTCTTGTTTATTTTATTGAACTGACAGCGTTTACCATACCATTTGGATTGTCTGTGCGCCAGCGCACACTGGGCGCCGTCATGAACCGGACTTTCCTTGCGCCCGCAAAAGTCGGCGCCGGCGATACGGCACGCCGCCGCTAGTGTGCTGCTTGTGAAATGATCGCACCGGTAAATTTCCGATCCGTCATTCCGGCGAACGCCGGAATCCAGCAGGCCTCTGGGTCCCGGCTTTCGCCGGGACGACGGTCCAATTTGCGCCAGGCGCAAAATCTGCGAAGCAAGCCGCTAGCCGGGAGTTTCCGGCTTGCCGCCCGCCGTCGCGGCCGAAAACCGCAATGCCATGTCCAGCGCAGCCATGAATTCGTCGATCCGGATGGGCTTGGTGATATACCGGTAGAAGCCGGCTTCCATGGCATTGGCGACATCGTGCGGGATGGCATTGGCGCTCAGGGCGATGATCGGAATATGCGCCGTTGCAGGGTCGGCGCGCAGGACGGCCATGACTTCCAGTCCGCTCATGTCGGGCAGGCTGACGTCCATCAGAATCACCTGCGGCTGGTAGGCGAGCGCAAACTCGATGCCGAGCTTGCCATCTGCCGCGCTAAGCAGCCGCAAATCGGGCCGGCGCGCGACCAGTTGCTCGACCAGTTCCAGGTTGGCCGGATTGTCTTCCACGCATAACACGGTGCGCTGTGGCGTGCCCTGCGGCAGACACTGCGGCAACGGCTTCACCGGACCGGCTGGCGGTGCGGCAGAGGGCTGGGCGCTGCTCCGCGGCAATTCGATCCAGAACATGCTGCCGACCCCGACGCTGCTCTCCACTCCGATGCGGCCTCCCATCAGTTCGACCAGGCGCTTGCTCACCACCAGCCCGATGCCCGTGCCTTCCACCTCGGAGGTTTCCATGCCCAGACGATTGAAGGGCTGGAACAGCTGCGCCATCTGCTCCGGCGTCATGCCCGCGCCGGTGTCGCGAACGCTGACGCGTATCGTCTCCGGCGCCGTCGAACTGCACTCGACGGCAATCGTGCCGCCCTGCCGGTTGTACTTGACGGCGTTGAACATCAGGTTGATCAGGATCTGTTTGACCCGGATCCGATCGGCATAAATGCAGCTGAGAACCTTGCCTTCCGGGAAGGTCATGCGGATGCCGCGTTCCTCTGCCTGCGGCTCGATCATGGCCCGGCACTCGAGCATGACCTCGCCCAGCGCTACCGGCTCCCGCGACAGCAGCGCCTTGCCCGATTCGATCAGCGCCAGATCGAGGATTTCGTTGATCAGCTCCAGCAGGTACCAGCCCGCATTGAGTATCCGGTCGAGATCGCGCTGCTGGGACGCCGTCGGTGGCGGCGTGCCGGATTCCAGGAGCTGGGCAAAACCGAGGATGGAATTGAGCGGTGTGCGCAGCTCATGGCTCATGCTCGACAGAAAATCCGTCTTCGCCAGACTGGCCTTTTCCGCCACGGACCGGGCCCGTTCCAGCTCGATGTTCTTTTCCTGCAGCGCCTGATCCAGGTGTTTGGCCGCGGTGATGTCGCGCACGATGCCGGACATGCGTCGCACCCGGCCCTTGTCGTCAGCCTGGTGCCCGCCGGCGGCAAGGATCCAGCGCTCTTCGCCGTCGTGGCGACGGATGCGGCACTCGAAGTTCCAGTTGCCCTGTGTGGCGATGGCCTCGCGAAACACCTTGTCCACCTCGGCACGATCCTCGGCCAGCACGTGTTCGAGGAAAATCTCGTAGCTCCACGCCGGCAGCGGCGCTGCGTAACCGAAGATGCGGTCGTGGCCGCGCGTGCGGTGCGATGTGTGATCGACCAGATCAAGGTCCCAGCCGCCGGTATGGCTTATTTGCATCGTCAGCTCGAGCAGTTGCCTGGAGAGGCGCAGATCCAGTTCCGCCTGCTTGCGCGCGGTAATGTCCTGCAATGTCCCGCGCAGCCCCACCACCCTGCCGCTGGCATCGCGCACCGGATCGGAGCGGGCGTTGATCCAGAATGCCGTGCCCTCGTCGCGCAGGGCCGGCAGCTCGAGGTCGAAACCCATGCCGCTCTTCACCGTCTCGCGCACGGCGTTGTTCAGTTCCTGCCAGGTCTCGGCGGAATACAGGGTTCCGCGCTGCGCGGCCAGCGGCGGCAACGCCTCCCGCCCGAATATCCGGCACAGTTCATCGGACGCCGACATGGCGTCGGTGGCGGCATCCCAGTACCAGCTGCCCATGCGGGCAATGCGCTGTGCCTGGTGCAGCTCATGCTCGGCGGCTTTCAGTTTGGTGATGTCGGTCAGCACCACGCGCACCGTCGGCGCCTGTCCTTGCCGCGCCATGCGCAGGCAATTCACGCGGACATTGAAGCGCCTGCCGTCGCCGCGCTGCAGGACCAGTTCGCTTTCGAGTTTTTCTTCCTGTTGCAGCACGCTGCTCAGATGCTGGCGCCAGCGCGCCGTGTCCTCGGCGGCGACGAAGCGTTCGAAACTGCGCTGCAGCAGTTTGCCCCGCTCCATGCCCAGCAGCGTGGTGCCGGAAAGATTGACGTCGGCGATGTGGCCCTCGGCGGAAAGCGTGAGGTAACCGACGGGCGCGAATTCATAGAGGTCCGCAAAGCGATCGCGCGATTCTTCGAGGGCGATCTGCGCCTGGCGCAGGGTCTCGTTTTGCAGTTCCAGTTCGATCTTGTGCACCTGCAGTTCGTGCACCAGGCGCCGCAGATCGCCATCGGCTCCCGCTGCACGCGCCGGGCCGGACACCGGGCCGGACACCGGGCTGGTCGCCGGGCTGGTCACCGGGCTGGTCACCGGGCTGGTCACTGAGGCGGCCTTCAGGCGCGCTTCGGCAGCATCGCGCAGCGCGGCGGCCTCGTCCTGCTTGCTCACGGCGCGTCCTTTGCCGTGTCGACATCGACCCGCAATTGCGCTTCCAGATTCTTGGCGCGGCCGATATCGTTGAAGGTAATGACGACGCCATCGATAACGTTTTCCATGGTGCGGTAGGGCATGATCTTGACCTGGAACCAGCGCCCGTTGCTGGCCGCGATCTCGCGCTCGCAGAAGGCCAGCGTGCGCAGCACCTGCTCGGCATCCTTGGCCAGGTCGGCATAGTCAAGGTCGAAGGCAATGTCGGACAGCGGCCGGCCGACGTCGCCGGCAATCAGGCGGAAGATCCGCGTTGCCTGATTGGTGAAGCGCCGCAGATGCAGCGCCTTGTTGAGGAAGACGGTGGCCATGTCGGTACTGTTGAGCTGGTTCTCCATGTCGTCGCTGGCCAGCGACAGATCGTCCACCTTCGATTGCAGCTCGACGTTGACGGTCTGCAGTTCCTCGTTGAGCGACTGCATTTCCTCCTTGGAAGTGGTCAGCTCCTCATTGGTCGATTGCAGTTCCTCGTTGGTCGATTGCATTTCCTCGTTGGACGACTTGAGCTCTTCCTGCGTGGTCTGCATTTCCTCGCGCAGGGCCTGCACTTCCTGCCGCGCCTGATCCAGCGCCTGCTCCAGTTCCTTGACG
>JANMTA010000225.1:0-2168 GCA_031389965.1 Betaproteobacteria bacterium | reverse complement strand
GCGATGTCGGCAAAGGCATCGTTCAGATCGTTATTCCAGAGTTCGCCGAAGCGCTGCTCGCGTACCGCCTCGCGCGAGGCCAGTGGGGGAGGTGCCATTTTCAATTTCTCCAGCATGAGGGTAAAACATTGCAGAAGGCAGGGATTTAGCCTTTCCGGTAGCAGAGTGTCAAGTTGGCGCTACCGGGCGCCGTAGCGCCGGCGCCAGCGCGGTGCGCCCCTTCGGGAACTTTTGCAAGCTTGTCATCGTTCAGCCGGAATGGCGCTGACGATGTCGGTCTGCGCAAAGGCGTCGCCCTTGAACAGCAGCGGCAGGCTGCGCACCTTGGCGAGGGCGTAACTGAAGACATCGCCGAAATTCAGTCCTGCCGGATGTCCGCTGCCCTTGCCGTAGGCGACAAAAGCCGCATAGGCAGCGTCAGTCTCCGCCGGGCCGGGCGCCACCGATTCGAACGCGGGAAGGCGCAACAGATCGTCCAGCATCACCACGGCGCGATGTCCGCGCCGGCCGTAAACCACCATGCGTGCCTCCACCACCGAAACACTGCTGATCAGAGCCTTGCCGGATCCCTCGATGAGGCCGACGAAGGCCTCGCGCTCCGGTTCGGCAAAGGCGATGGCGACCAGCGCGGAGGTGTCGACCACAATCATTTCGGCAGCCCGTGTTCATCCCACGCCAGTGGATCGAAGGCGTCGGGCCGGTCGGGTATCCGGTCGAGCTGGGCGAGCAACGCGGCCATGCGGCCGGCCGTGCTGGCGCGCTCGGTGGTTTCGCTGATCAAGTGGTCAAGCGCACGTTCTACGACAGCGGTCTTGGACAAACCGGTTGCCTTCGCTAGCCGCTCGACCTTGCCTACCACTACCGGATTGGCGATCTGGAGTGCCATGTACAGGCTCCTGTATGTTGATATGTTTATAATCAATATACATTGGCTTGCCGCTAAGCGCAACAGGCGCCCTTCCCGGTGACGCGGCGCGAATCCGCGCCATAAGAGTCGGCGCTGGCGCTACGGTGAATTCCCCAGCGCGTTGCCGACCACCTCGGCAACATCCCGCGCCAGACCGGCGCAGGCCTGGATGCGCTCCAGCGCGGCGCGCGCGTGATTCTGTCGCCCGGCGTCGAACTGGCGCCAGCGGTCGAAGGCGCGGGCGATGCGCGAAGCGACCTGCGGGTTCATCGCCTGCAACTCGATGATGACGTCGGCCGCCAGACGATAGCCAGCGCCGTCGGCGGCATGGAAGTGGCGCGGGTTGGCGGCGCAGAAAGCGCGCACCAGGGCATACACCTTGTTCGGATTTTTGATGTCGAAGGCGGCATGCTGCAGCAGATCGCGCACGCGCGCCGCGGTACCGGGCAGGCGGGAAGTGGCCTGCACCTGCAGCCACTTGTCGACCACCAGCGCTTCGTCCTGCCAGCGCTCGAAGAAACTCGCGAGCGCCATTTCGCGCTCGGGCAGGTCGAGGTTGGCGAGGGTGCCCAGCGCGGCGATGACGTCGGTCATGTTGCCGGCGCCGTCGAGCTGCGCCAGCAGGCGCGGCATCACGCTGGCCTTGAGATACGCGGCCTGGCTTTCGGCGAGGTAGCCGAGGCAGAGATTGCGCAGGGCGCGGCGGCCGACCTGGGCGCCTTGCGGGGCGTAAGGCGCGGTTGGCGCCAGCGCCAGCCAGGCGCCTTCGAATTGCTTGCGCAGTGCCGTCGCGAGGTGGCGGCGCAACGCCAGGCGCGAGGCGTGGATGGCCTCGGGGTCGATGGCCTGGCCGCGGCCGGCCATCTCCTCGGCCAGCACCTGCTCGGCCGGCAGCACCAGGGCTTCGGCGGCGAGCGCGGCATCGTGCGTGAGGCCGTCATCGAGAATTCGGCCGACGGCGGCGACGTAGGCGGCGGGTATCCAGCCGCTGCCGGCACCTGCGTCATCGATGCCGGCGAGCAGAACGCGAGTGGCGAGGCGCTGTCCCGCCTCCCAGCGGTTGAAGGCATCGCTGTCGTGCGCCATCAGGTGGGCCAGTTCGGCGTCGGTCTGCGCGAAGTCGAGATGCACCGGTGCCGAAAAGCCGCGCAGCAAGGACGCCACCGGCGCGGCGGCGATGTTCTCGAAGACGAAGCATTGCGCAGCCCCGGTCAGCGAGACCACCCGCGTGCCGTCAGCAAAATCCGCAGCCAATGCGTCG
>JANMTA010000218.1:0-17227 GCA_031389965.1 Betaproteobacteria bacterium | reverse complement strand
CCAGTCGTCCTTGGCCGCCGCCAGCAAATCGCGCAAGCGGCGCACGATGGGCAGCAGCCGTTCCGTCTCCGAAGGTGTTGCGGTGGGCACCATGCCGTCCAGGCGGTAGGCGGCGCGCACGACGGCCAGGGCCTCGCCGCCTGCGATAGCGCAGGCGGCCTGGTAAAGCGCTTCGCGCAAGAGCTGCTCGCTCACTTCGGCAGTGCCTTCGACGAATTTCTTGATCTGCGCGCCAAGGCGCATGGCAAACATCTTCGCCTGCATCGGGTCAGGCAGGCCGCCGGCCGCCAGCGCGTCGAGGACGCCCAGCGTGACCCACCAGTAGGCGCGGGCGACCGGAGTGCTGCGCGTCATTTCGATCATCGCCACCGAAACCTTCATCTCGGTAATGCCCTTGGGATCGCCCTTGAGCCACTTCAGCAGACCGCGTTCAAAGCCCAGGCGCGCCGCCTTGAGGCGCGCCGCGAGAGCTTCGGGCGTGAGTGCAGGGAAATCCTTTTCGCGTTTCGGCGGGCGCTGGGTGAGATCGGGGAAAAACAGGTCGATCGGTCCGGGCGCCAGTTGACCGCGCGCCACCGCCATCGCCCGGTAGGGCGCAAAAAGTTTCAGCGGCTGGTCGGGGTGGCCGGCCATCAGGTCGTCGAGATAGCCGCGCAGCGCGGCAAATCCGCCCTGGGCAGCCTGCGTGGCGGCGCCGGCATCGGGCGCTGTGCCATCGTCCAGCGCCGCCAGCAACTGTTCTATTGCATCGGCGAATTCGGTAATGCCGTCCAGTCCGACAATGGCCAGCGCGCCGTGCGCCTGGTGCATGCTGGCGCGCGCCTTCTTCAGCTCGTCGCCCGACGGGTTCGCTGCGTGGGCAGCAAGACTCTGCCCGGCGCGCTCCAGTGCAAGGTCGATTTCTCCCTTGACCCAGGACAGCGGGCCGATGTCGAGATCCATGCTCATGAAAAGCGATTCGTTGCGCCGTGGTTGATCGGTTTTTTATTCACACTTTGAAACCCGAGACCGAACCCTTCAGTTCGACAGCGAGTTCTGTCAGTTCGCCAATCGACACGGCGGTCTGTTGCGTACTGGTGGTGGTCTGGCCGGTGATGCGCAGAATGTCCTGCATCGAATCCGCCACCTTGGTGGCGATGTCGGCCTGAGCCTGGGTGTCGGTCGAGATCGCTTGAATCAGGCGGGCAAGATCCTGCGACACGCTGGAGATTTCGTTGAGCGCCCGACCGGCGGCATCCGACAGTTTGGCACCTTCAACCACGCCTTGCGTCGAGTGTTCCATGGCGGCCACGGCATCGTGGGTGTCGGTTTGAATCGTCTTGACGATGGCGGCAATCTGTTTGGTTGCCTCACCGGAGCGCTCGGCCAGTCGCTGAACTTCTTCCGCCACCACCGAGAAGCCGCGTCCCGCTTCGCCGGCCGAGGCCGCCTGAATGGCAGCGTTCAGCGCCAGCACGTTGGTTTGTTCGGTAATGTCGGAAATCAGTTCGACGATTTCGCCGATCTCCTGCGAGGATTCGCCGAGCCGTTTGATCCGCTTGGACGTCTCCTGGATCTGGGTGCGAATTTCGTTCATGCCGGAAATCGAGTTCGATACAGCCGCCGAGCCTTTCTGTGCCGCTTCCAGCGAGGCGTTTGCGACGCGGGCCGATTCCAGGGCCGAGGAGGATACGGTTTTCATCGAGTTGGCCATTTGCAGAACCGCGGCGTTGGCGCCCATGATTTCGGCCGACTGCACCTTGGTGGCGGCGAGCAGGTCGTTGGACGTACTTTGCGCGGCGTTCGAGGCGCTGGTGACGCGCAGGGCGGCATCGTTGATGCGGCGCACCAGCACGGCCAGCTCTTCGACGGTGTAGTTCACCGAGTCGGCAATGGCTCCGGTGATGTCCTCGGACACCGTGGCGCGGACAGTCAGGTCACCGTCGGCGAGGTCGCCCATTTCATTCATCAGCCGCAAAATGGCGCCCTGTGTTGCGTCCTTTTCCGCTTCGGCAACGCGGCGCTGGTGATCGGCCTCGCCGCTGCGGCGCTGACCTTCGTCGTTGAAGGCCTTGACCATGAGTACCAGCATCAATAGCGCCAGCGAGCCGAACAGGGCGGCGGAGACGGAAGAGATGTCCTGGTCGGCGACCTCGCTTTCGTAGGCGTTGACCAGGTCCTCGCCACTGGCCGCCATGGTGCGGAAACCGCCGACGAGAGTGGTGCCGGCAGTGCGGGCCTTGACCAGCGACTTGAGATCGCCGGACAGGCTGGCAAGCACGGCCTGCATCGGTTTCAGGCTCTGCGCCAGCGGGGAGTCGGCGGGGGCCAGTTCCGTCGCGGTGGCAATGTCCTTGGCCAGTTGGGCAGCCACGGCTTCGTCGAAGCCGGGCGCCCAGGCCAGCTGGACAGCGGAGCGCTGGATACGCTCCATCAGGTAGGGCAGCTTGCCGCCGGCGGCCTCTGCGGCTTCCGCGATTGTTTTGCCCTGCCGCACCAAGTCCGTGGCGAGGCGATTGATCGCGACGAGGCGGTTCTCCTGCGCCAGCAGCAGGGTGATGACGTCGTTCTGCTTGGTCCAGCCTTCGCGCAAGGTGTCGAGCGCAGGCCGCGCTTCGAGGCTGGTGGCTGCCACCTTGACGCCCTTGACTTCACCCCCTTCGATCAGATTTTCAAGCAGTTTGCCGAAACTGTCGCGGGCGTCGCGCAGTTCGGTGAAGGCTTCCTTCTGTCCCTGCATGGCATTCAGGGCGGCCTTGGGGATCTGCTGGGTCAGCGGGGGAATGTGGCTGGCGACGGACAGAAAGGTGGTGCCCCGGGCTGTGGCCTGGACTTGCATGAAGATTGAAGCGACGGAAATCAGCAGGCTGATCAGAAAAACCGTACCCAGGATTCGAAACTGGGTCTGGATATCCAGATGGCCGATCAAGGGCAGCTTGTTGTCCCTGCCGCTGCGGCGCTCCACCGCGGGTGCCCCGCCTGCCGCCGGCGTCCGGGGCGTTGAGGGGCTGCGGCGGTCGAGTGTCGGTAGTTTGAAGGGAAGCTTGAAAGCCATGACGTGTCCTTTGCGGAACGCTCAGAGAGCGATATCGAGGTAAGCGGGGTCGGCCAGCAGCGGAGGGATGCGCAACTGGGTCCAGATTTGGTCTTGAGGATCCTTGAAACGACCGCCGAGCCAGGCCGCCGGCTCGCCAACGCCTTGCGTTTCTGCGTGAGTTTTTGCCTCACCCGCCGCATGCATCTGCAGCTGCGGACGCAGACCCAGCGCACGACGCACCAGCAAGGCGCTATTGACGCCATGTCGCGCACCGATCAGCAGCAGCCGCGCCTGGGCATTGATCGGTGTCGGCGCGCCGCCGCGCCAGGCGGAAAAATCCACCACGCCATACAGCACGCCGCGAATGTTCGCGATGCCGGCGAACCAGGCTTGGGTCAGGGGGGCGGGCGTGAGTGGCGGCAGGGGCGTGACTTCACCCGAGTCGGCAAGATCGATCAGCCAGTGGCTGCCGCCGGGAAGCTCATCAGAGCCGGATTCGATGCCGAGCAGGGCCTGGGCGCCCTCGCCGCGCCGCGCGGACACGAGCCGCTCGGAGAGGCCCTGCTGGAACTCGCGCAGACTGATGCGCTTGGCCATAACGGTGTTTACCCGAGCGCGGCGATCTTGGCCAGCAGGGCTGGGCCATCCACCGGCTTGGTGACGTAATCCTGGGCACCCTGGCGCATGCCCCAGAGCTTGTCGGTTTCCTGGCTCTTGGTGGTGCAGATGATGACGGGGATGTTCTTGGTCGCCTCATCCCGCGACAGCGCCCGGGTGGCCTGAAAGCCATTGGTTCCCGGCATCACCACGTCCATGATGACGAGGTCAGGCTTGATCTGCTTGGCCCGCTCGACACCCTCGTCACCGCTGTCGGCCGTACTGACTTCGTAGCCGGCGCCCTGCAACAACTGGGACAGGATGTGGCGTTCGGTAGGAGAGTCGTCGACAACAAGGATAGTTTTTATGGGCATGATGGCTCGCTCGCAAATGAGAAATCCGGTCAGCCGCGTGCGGCGTGCTCGGCAACCGTTTTAATGAGGCTGTCTTTGGTGAAGGGTTTGGTCAGGTATTCATCGGAACCGACCATGCGTCCGCGCGCACGGTCAAAGAGCCCGTCCTTGGAGGAAAGCATGATCACCGGGGTGGCCGCGAATTTCGGATTCTTCTTGATCAACGCGCAGGTTTGATAGCCGTCCAGGCGCGGCATCAGGATGTCGCAGAAAACCACATTCGGCAGATGATCGTTGATCTTTGCCAGCGCATCAAAACCGTCTTCGGCGAGCACCACCTGGGCGCCGGCCTGCAGCAGGAAAATTTCCGCAGTCTTGCGGATGGTGTTCGAATCATCGATCACCATCACCTTGATGCCGGAAAGCCGGGGTGTCTCGCTCACGTTACTCCATGCTGGATGCAAACTTCAATCATGCCGACCCGGGAAGGAACAAACCAGCCATGGCAAAGTTTCTCCTGACAAGCGTTTCCCGCACTCCCCCTGCCGCCCCGTTCATTCGTCCATTTTTGCCAAGCTTTATTCACCTGCAATCATACTTAAATTTCGACCATTTCGAAGTCTTCCTTGCGCGCACCGCATTCCGGGCAGGTCCAGTTGGGTGGAACTTCGTCCCACCGCGTGCCGGCCGGCAGGCCTTCTTCGGGAATCCCCCTGGCTTCGTCGTAGATGAAGCCACAGGTCAGGCACATCCATTTCGAATAAGGCTGTTCGTGCGTCATTGCAGGACTGTAGTCCGGTTCCCTGCACGCTTGCGCCGGGAACGGTATCGGATTCGGATATATCCCTTGGCGTGTGCGCCAGAGGACGGCATGCCTTCGGATAGAATTGCCGGATATTAACTCAAGCTGCTCGCCGCCCGATAGTTCCGGGTCGGATCAGGACATCCATGGTCGCCGCCTTTCCCGCCAATCCGTCGCCGCCCATTGTGCTGACCTTTGCCGCTTCCGACCCTACCGGCGGTGCCGGATTGCAGGCAGACATCCTGACGCTGGCCAGTCTTGGCTGTCATCCGCTTTCGGTCGTGACAGCGATTACCGTGCAGGACACTGCCGGCGTCGAGGGCGTGCTGCCGATAGACGCCGAATGGGTGGCCGACCAGGCACGTGCCCTGCTGGAGGACATGCCGGTGGCAGCCTTCAAGCTGGGCATGCTGGGCAGCGTCGAGATCATCGCCGCGATCGCCGAGGTCATCTCGGACTACCCCGACATTCCCGTGGTACTCGATCCGGTGCTGGCCTCGGGGCGCGGCGACCAGTTTGCCGACGAGGAAATGATCGAGGCCATGATCGGCCTGCTGCTGCCGCAGACCACGCTGCTGACGCCCAACAGCCTCGAAGCCCGGCGCCTGGCACAGCAGCTGGGCGAGGCGAATGGGGATGCCCGCCACGAACACGGCCTTGCCGAATGCGCCCACCGCCTGATCAATGCCGGATGCGAGTACGTGCTGGTCACGGGAACCCATGAAGCCGGCGCGCAGGTGATCAATACGCTCTACGGCAGCCACGGTGCGGTGCGCACCGATCGCTGGGACCGGCTGCCCGGCAGCTATCATGGCTCGGGCTGCACCCTGGCCTCGGCCATTGCGGCTCACTTCGCCAGCGGGGTGGATGTGGGCGACGCGGTCATGGGAGCGCAGGAATTCACCTGGCGCACATTGGTTGCCGGCTTTCGCCCCGGCATGGGACAATTCATTCCCGACCGCTTGTTCTGGTCGCGGGAAGAGGATGACGAAGAGGATGACCGCGCGGATGAGAACTGATATCCGGATGACAGGGGAAGGCAGGCGGAAGACGGGCCACCCGCTCTGTCCCCGGGACGCGCGCGTGGAATTTCGTTGATAGGGAGTGGGTTTTGAAAATGAAGCTCCGCGGCCTCTGCGCAGTCACTCCTGACGACCCCTTGTTACCGCGGCTGTCGGCGCTGGTCAAGGCGGCGCTGGATGGCGGCGCGCCTTTCGTTCAATACCGCAACAAGACGGCGTCGCGCCCGCTGCGGCGCGCCCAGGCCGCCGAAATGCTGCGCATCTGCCATGCCGCGGGCGCAAAGCTGATCATCAACGACGATGTCTGGCTGGCCGTCGAAATCGGTGCCGACGGCGCCCATCTCGGCCGCGACGATGCGCCGGGCGGATCACTCGCCGCGGCACGCGACGCCCTTGGCCCGACGCGCATCCTCGGCGTCTCCTGCTATAACGAACTGGCCCTCGGCGAGGAGGCCGTGAAGGCCGGTGCCGACTACATCGCCTTCGGCAGCATGTTTCCCTCGCGTACCAAGCCCGGCGCGGTGCGTGCGCCGCTGGAACTGCTCGGCGAGGCCAAGCGCCGCTTCGGCCTGCCGGTCGCGGCCATCGGCGGCATCACGCCCGACAACGCGCAGCAACTGATCGACGCCGGCGCCGACATGCTGGCGGTGGTCAGCGACCTGTTCGACGCGATGGACATCAAGACGCGCGCCGCGGCCTACCAGCGGCTGTTTCCTTCCCCGCAACCGTGACCAAGGCAGGCGCGGTGCCAGGCGCCGCTACAATCCGATTCCCGACCCCTGACTCCTGACCCCGACCATGTCCCGTAACGAAGAGCTGTTTCTCCGCGCCCAGAAAACCATACCCGGCGGCGTCAATTCGCCGGTACGGGCCTTCCGTTCCGTCGGCGGCGTGCCGCGCTTTTTCGCGCGCGGCGAAGGTCCCCGCGTCTGGGATGCCGACGGCAAGTCCTATCTCGACTACGTCGGTTCCTGGGGTCCGCTGATCCTCGGCCATGCCGACCCGGATACCGTGCGCGCGGTCCAGGAGGCCGCGGCCAGGGGGCTTACCTTTGGCGCACCCACGGCAGGCGAGGTCGAACTGGCCGAACTGCTGGTCAAGCGCGTGCCGAGCATGGACATGGTGCGCCTGGTGTCGTCCGGCACCGAGGCCACGATGAGCGCGATCCGCCTCGCGCGCGGCTTTACCGGGCGCGACATGATCGTCAAGTTCGAGGGCTGCTATCACGGCCATGGCGACAGCCTGCTGGTCAAGGCCGGGTCCGGCCTGCTGACGAATTTGCAATATACGGGCAATCCCTCGTCTGCCGGGGTCCCGGCCGATCTGGCGCGGCACACCCTGGTGCTCGACTACAACGACGAGCAGGGCCTGCGCGATGCCTTCATGGCGCACGTCAAGGAGATTGCCTGCGTGATCGTCGAGCCGGTGGCCGGCAACATGAACCTGATTGCACCCAAACCCGAATTTCTCGCCGCCATGCGCGAGATGTGCACGCAGCATGGCGCGCTGCTGATTTTCGACGAGGTCATGACCGGCTTTCGCGTCGGCCCGGGTTCGGCCCAGGGCTTGTACGGCATCACGCCGGATATCTCGACCTTCGGCAAGGTGGTCGGCGGCGGCATGCCGCTGGGCGCCTTCGGCGGCCGGCGCGAGATCATGGAACAGATCGCGCCGCTGGGCCCGGTGTATCAGGCCGGCACGCTGTCGGGCAATCCGCTGTCGGTGGCGGCGGGCCTGGCGACGCTGAAGAAGGTCGCCGTGCCGGGCTTTTACGAATCCCTGACGGCGAAGACCCGGGCACTGGTCGAGGGCCTTGCCGCTGCGGCGAAGAAGCGCGGCGTGAGGTTCTGCGCGCAGTCGGTGGGCGGCATGTTCGGCGTCTATTTCGCCGCCACGCCGCCGACCTCCTATGCCGAGGTGATGGCCTGCGACAAGGAAGCCTTCAACCGCTTCTTCCACGCCATGCTCGATGCCGGCGTGTATCTCGCGCCCTCGGCTTTCGAGGCCGGTTTCGTTTCGGCCGCGCACAGCGAAGCGGACATCGCGGCGACCGTCGCCGCGGCCGACACGATTTTCGCTGCCGGCTGATTCAGGCCGCTGGAAAAAGTCGGCGCTGGCGGCACGGCGACATAACCAGAATGCCTGCATTGACGCCCACTACCGCCTGGCTCGTGCTGCTGGTCGCCGGCTTGTGCGAAATAGGCTGGGCCATCGGCCTCAAATATACCGAGGGTTTCACGCGCATCGTGCCCAGCACCTGGACCCTGGCCGCGATGGCCGCTTCCGTGGTCCTGCTGGCATGGGCGCTGAAAACCCTGCCGGTGGGCACTGCCTATGCGGTGTGGACCGGCATCGGCGCGGTCGGTACCGCGCTGCTGGGCATGGCGCTGTTCAACGAGTCGCGCGAGGTCGCGCGGCTGGTCTGCATCGGCTTGATCGTGGCCGGAATCCTCGGGCTGAAGCTGGTGACGAAGTAGTCGTTGTCCCGTTGCAGTTCCTGTGGGGCCGGCTGCAGCCGGCCTGGCGGACTGAAGTCCGCCCGACCACGGCCGCTACATGGCCACCCTACACGACCCTACACCGCGCTACAGCAGAAAAATCGTCGCCAGTCCGAGGAAGATCAGGAAGCCGCCGGAATCGGTGACGGCGGTGATCATCACCGACGCACCAATCGCCGGGTCGCGGCCGAGCTTCTGCAGGGTCATCGGAATCAGCACGCCGACGCTGGCCGCCACCAGCAGGTTGAGAGTCATCGCAGCGCTCATCACTGCGCCCAGACGAGCGTCGCCGTAAAGCCACCAGGCGATCAGTCCGAGCAGTCCGCCCCAGACCACGCCATTGATCAGGGCGACGCCGAATTCCTTTTTCAGCAGGCGGCGTTCGGCATCGGGTTGCACCTGACCCATGGCGATCGCGCGCACGATCATGGTGATGGTCTGGTTGCCCGAATTGCCGCCGATGCCGGCGACGATGGGCATCAGGGCGGCGAGCGCCACCAGTTTTTCGATGGAGCCCTCGAAGGCGCCGATCACGCGGCTGGCGATAAAGGCGGTGACGAGGTTGATCGCCAGCCAGGCCCAGCGGTTCTTCACCGAGTCGATCACCGGGGCAAAAATGTCTTCCTCTTCCTTCAAGCCGGCCTGCGCCAACTGATCGGCTTCGGCTTCGTCGCGAATGTAGTCGACCACCGCATTCACCGTGACGCGGCCGACCAGCTTGTGATCCATGTCGACCACCGGCGCCGAGACCAGGTCATAACGTTCGAAGGCCTGCGCCGCTGCTTCGGCCTTGTCGTTGGGCTCCAGCGTCAGGGTTTCGGTCAGCATGACAAGCGCAACTTCCGTTTCCGGCGCATTCACCAGCAGCACATTCAAGGGCAGCACGCCGCGCAGGTGGTCGTCGCGGTCGATGACGAAGAGCTGGTCGGTATGGTCGGGCAATTCGTCGAAGCGCCGCAGGTAGCGCAGCACCACTTCAAGTTTCACGTCCTCGCGGACAGTGACCATTTCGAAATCCATCAGGGCGCCGACCGCATCCTCTTCGTAGGACATGGCGGAGCGCAGTTCCTCGCGTTCCTCGGCCGGCAGCGAGCGGAACACGTCGGCCAGCACGCCGTGGGGCAGGTCGGGCGCGAGGTCCGCCAGTTCATCAGCGTCCAGTTGCTCGGCCGCTGCCACCAGCTCGGACGGAGCCATGTTCTCGATGATCGATTCGCGCACTGCATCGGAGACTTCGAGCAGAATGTCGCCGTCGCGCTCCGCCTTGGCCAGGTCCCAGACCAGCAGGCGCTCGTCGAGCGGCAGCGCCTCGAGAATGTAGGCGATGTCGGCCGGGTGCATCTCTTCGAGCCGCTGCTGCAGTTCGACGACATGCTGCTTGTGCACCAGATTTTCGACCAGCTCGTGACGCGGCATGTCCTGCCGGTGCACCAGGTTCTCCACGCGTTTCTGCCGCGCAAGCAATACCTGAACTTCGCGCAGGCTGTCCTGCACGTCATCCTGATGGTGTGGCTCGTCGCGTTCTGGCGGGCTCGGCGGGTCGGCCTGTGGGCTCATGGCGGTTCTCAAAGAGGTCCGCCATTGTAGCCGCGGAATGCCGTCCGCTTGCCGGATTTCCTGTAGTGGCGGCCCTAGCGGGGCACCTCGGCGTGAGGCATGCGGCCGACAATCAGTTGTGTGCGCCCGTTCATGTAGGCGGAATATGGATTGCGTTCGTAACGGCGGGGTGCGGGCAGCATGACGGCCAGTCGCGCCGCCTGATCCGGGCCGAGTTGCGTCGCGGATATGTTGAAATAGCGCCGCGCCGCGGCCTCGGCGCCAAACACGCCATCGCCCCATTCGACGACATTGAGATAGACCTCGAGGATGCGCCGCTTGTCCCAGAGGAGCTCGATCCAGACCGTGATGATGGCTTCTTCGCCCTTGCGCAGAAAAGTCTTGGTCGGCGACAGGAGCAGATTCTTGGCCAGTTGCTGCGAGATGGTCGAGCCGCCGGCGACCACTTTGCCCTTCTTCTGGTTCTTTTCCAGCGCTTTCTGAATGCCTTCCCAGTCAAAGCCTTCGTGATCGACGAACTTGTCGTCTTCGGCGGCTATCACCGCGCGCTTGAGATGGACCGAGATTTTTTCGTAAGGCATCCATTGGCGTTTCAGCTCCGCCCTGGGGTTCTTCTGCCGGGCTTCGGCAAGCCGCTGGCTCTGGAAGCTGGTCGTTCCGGGATTCACCCATTTCCACCACACAACCCAGCCCAGATACCAGCCTTGCCAGAGCAGGAGCAGGCCGGCGACGGTAGCCAGCGCCAGTTTGAGCCAGCGTGGTGCGGGCCTCATGGCGTTGCTTCCGAGCAACGCCATGACGAATTGAACGCCCCCCCTTGCAGGGCGCGTTCCGGCCTGCATGGCGGAACCGTTCGAAGGGCGCGAAGCATGCTTCGCGAATTTCCCTTCTCACCCCCCCGGTCCACGGCTGGCTTTGCACAGCCAGCCGGCTTCGGCGGCGCAAAGCAGTGCTTTGCGAAACCCCGCCTGCGCCCCCCGCCCAGGCGGGGGCGACTGATGAAGCCCCTGCGCAGCAAGACGGCCAGCATAGCTGGCGCGTCGCTGCGGATGATTGGTTCGCTACGCTCAAATTTCATGAGGCGCTTTTCAGGGCTGCGAGTACCGGCGCCGTGTGCGGACGCACGCCGCGCCAGATGAAGAAGGCTTCGGCGGCCTGTTCGACCAGCATGCCGAGACCATCGGCAATGCGGGCGCCGGCGGCACCAGCCTGCGCCATGAACGGGGTTTCGCGACCGTAGAACATTTCATAGGCGACGCAATGCCGCGCAAACACAGAAGTCGGCAGCGGCAGTACGGCGTTGCTGAGCCCCGCTGACGTGGCGTTGATGACGAGGTCGAAAGTCCGGCCGCCGAGACCCGGGAAACCTGTTCCATCGGGCTTCACGCCGACCGCGCAGCCCGGCAGGCGGGCGAATTCGAGAGCGAGGCGCGCGGCGGTTTCTTCGGTTCGGTTGGCAATCAGCAGTTCGGCGGGGTTTTCCAGCAGCAGCGGGAGGATTACGCCACGCGCCGCGCCGCCTGCTCCCAGCAGCAGGATGCGGCGCCCGGCCGGGTCGCAGCCGAGGTTGTTCTTCAGGTCGCGTACCAGTCCTGCGCCATCGGTGTTGTCGCCGATGATGGCGTCGGCGTCGAAACTCAGCGTATTCACTGCCCCGGCCGCGTCGGCACGGGTCGTGCGCCGCGTGGCAAGGCGAAAGGCCTCTTCCTTGAAAGGTACGGTGACATTGGCGCCCCTGGCCGAGCCCTCGCCGGCGGCGATGAAGGCGTTGACGGCCGCGGCGAAGCCATCCTTCGCGGCCAGAATCGCCTCGTAGCTGATGGCCTGTCCGGTCTGCGCGGCGAACAGCGCATGGATGCGGGGCGACTTGCTGTGCCCGATCGGGTTGCCGATGACGCAGTAGCGGTCAGCCATCAGTCCGCCCGCAGGCGATCCGCATTGGTGAAGGTCCAGGTACGGGTTATCTCCAGCACGTCGGTATCGCGCCGGATGGACTCGGGGAAGGCGGCGAAGGGGGCGGACATCTGCACGATGCGGCGCGCGGCATCGTCGAGCAGGTTCTGACCCGAGGAGCGGCTGATTTCGACGCGGTCGAGATCGCCGTTGGCCTTGATGATCACGGTCAGCACCAGGCTGCCATAGAGCCGGCCCCTGGCCGCCGCCGGATAATTCAGGTTGCCGATGCGCTCGATTTTCTGTCGCCAGTCTTCGACGTACTGCGCGAAACGGTATTCCTCGACCCGGGCACCGATGAATTTCTTGCGTGGCCGCTGGTTGTACTCCTCCAGTTGCCGTGCGATCTGGCCTTCGACGCGGGCGATGGCCAGCGCGCTGCTGGCCATGTCGGCGCCGGAAAGATTCGGCTGGGGCGCCGGTACCGGATTGACTTTGGGCGTGTCGGTGCTGACCGTCCGTTCGCTCTTCAGCCGCGTCATCTGCTGCTGCGTCTGTGCTTCGAGTTCGGCGACGCGACGTTGTGCCTCGATCAGATGGTCGCCTTCCTTGGTTCGGACCGAAGGCGGCAGCGGCGTCTTGGCGCGACGGTCTTCGTCGGTGTTGCCGCCGCCATCGAGATTGGTCTGGGCCTTGGCCTGCGCCTTTTCCGGCTTGGCCTTGCTCTTGGTGTTGACCAGGATGACGTCGAGCGCCCGTTCGCGCGCCTTTTCCAGAAAGTCCGGCGGCGTGAAGCGAACGGCAAGCAGCACGGCGTGGAGCAGCAGCGAGACGCCAAGTGCCAACGTCAGGTTGCGCCGCGGCGCGTCCATTGCGGCGAGGAAGGCCGGCATCCCCCAAGGGGACTTCCTCCGGGGCGTCGGCAAGGGCGGCAGTGAAGGCCAGGAGAGGCGCGACAGGCTGGACGGGTTGGGCATGGGCCCGTCGATTTTACCCCGCGACCTCGTCACCCTCGTCGTCGGCGAAGGCCGCGTCAGGACTGCTATTGGCCGCCAATTCGGGCGCCTGTTCGAGATAGCGCAAGCGCAGTTCGGCTTCCAGCAGGTCGATGCCTTCGATGCCGAGGCGCACGTGCGCACCCCGTGGCAATTCCGGCAGCGATGGCACGCGCGCGACCAGCGGGATCGCGTCGAGCCGCGCCAGCGCTTCGCGCAGCACCTGGGCCAGCACGGCCGGCTCGCCCTGCTGCAGCAACCAGCGCAGGCACCAGTAACGCTCCATGCCGCGCTGGAATTCGGCGTAGGCCGCGTAGGTCAGTTCGAAGTCGCGCATGGCAGCCAGTAGCTCGGCCGACTTGGGCGCGCCTTTACCTCCAAACGGGGGCGGCTCACCCTGCAGCAGCGCGATCAGCTGCCACTGGTTGAGCAGGTCGCAATAACGCCGCAAGGGCGAGGACGACCAGGCATAGCACTCGACGCCGAGGCCTTCGTGCGCGGCGGCGACCGTGCTCATGCGCACCTTGCCCGCCGTCTGCACGCGGTACAGCGCGGGGATGCCGGCATCGCGCAGCATGGCGCCCCAGGTGGCGTTGGCCATGATCATCAGTTCCGCAACCAGTGTGTCGAGCGGACTGCCGCGCTGGCGCTCCTCGATGCGGACGAAACCCTTGCCGGGCTCGACCGCGATGCCGCTGTCGGCAGTCCAATCGACGACGAAGTTGTAGTCCTTGCGGTTGCCGTTGTCGGAGGGTTTGCCGCGTCCGGCTTCGAGCACCTGGGCAAACTCCCAGAGCAGCTTCAGTTCGCCGCGGTAGGGAAATTCAGCCAGGCCTTCAGCCAGAGTGGCTTCGTTGAACACCGGCTCGATGTCGTGGTGGCGCAGGTTGGCGACGATGGGCACGCGCTCGATGCGCGTTTCGTGGCCAAGCAGGCGGTAGTCGCTGGCGACATCGAGATACAGTGAAATTGCGGCGACGGTATGCCCGGCGGCCAGGGTGAAATGCAGGACGATGTCTTCCGGCAGCATGGTGATCTTGCGCCCCGGCATATACACCGTGGACAGCCGCTCGCGGGCGATGCGGCCGAGGTCTGAATCCGGCGCAAAGCCCAGGCCCGGCGCGGCGATGTGGATGCCGATGCGCCAGCCGCCACCGGTTGGCGTAACCGAAAACGCGTCGTCGATCTCGGTAGTGTGAGCATCGTCGATGCTGAAGGCTTGAACTTGCGCGAGCGCAAGCTCAAGACCTTCAGCTTCGCTATCGGGTGAGCCATCCCCCCGTCCCCCTTCCCGCGGACGGGGGCTACTAGCCAGGCGCTGCGCGCCAAGGGAACCAAGTGCCGGGGAATAGGGAAACCCGGTGCCGCCCTTGCTCTCGGGAAAGTACTCGAACAGGAAGCGGCCGAGGTGATAGTCGTGGGTCGAGGGCAGCGCGCCGCAATCGAAGAGCAGGCGCGCCGCCGATTTTCCGGTCTCCGCGCAGGCCGCTTCGAGCGCCTTGGTTTCGCTGCGGTTGCGATCGGGTTTGTAAATCAGCTGCGACAGGAGCGGCGCAAATTCGGCGGGCAATTGGTCGTGCTTGAGTTCCTCGACCATGCGTTCGATGGCCGCGGCCTGCAGGCGCTTCTTTTCCAGGCCAGCCAAAGCGGCCTGCAGGATCTCGGGCGGCGCCTTGCGGAAGCGGCCGCGGCCCTTGCGATGGAAGTACATCGGCGCCCCATGCAGGCGCAGCAGCACGGCCGCGGCTTGTACCGGATCAGGTTTGGCGCCGTGGTATTCGGCGGCCAGTTCCTCGAAGCCGAATTCCTGTTCGCCGCAGACTTCCCAGAGGAAACCCGCATCGATGCCTTCCGCTTCTGCTTCCGCGCGCTCGAGCAGTTCGCCGGGTGCCGGCGCGGCGAAACGCAGAAGGACATTGCTTGTCTTGACCTTGCTGCGCTTGCCCGAGGCAAGCTCGATCTGCAGCGACGTTACGCTGTCGGCCAGCACGCTGCCGGCACGGAATGCGCCGTCCTCTTCAAACAGGACATTCATGGGAAGCCCCCGGCGGGGGAGGTGAGCGAAATGCGAGAGGGCAAATTATACCGGTCTGGCGGTGGCGATCAGGACGGTGTTGCTCAGGCGATAGCCGTCCGCCATGGCGTGCGGCGCGAGGTCTGCGGCGACGGCCGCGGCGAGTGCCTGCTGTTTTTCGGCGGGCAGGCGCGCGAGGCTTTCCGCCGCGCCGCCGGCCAGGTCGAGAAAGCCCCGCCAGTAGGCGCCGGCATCGGCGAAGTCAATGGTGAGGCGAAAAGGTTCAATCCTGATAGCGCGAAAGTTCCCAGCGGGACGCAGCGCGCTGGCGCCGGCGAGACGGTGCTTCAGCTCGTCGGCATCGCCAAAACGGAAAATCGACGGCCGTGCCACCTTGGGCGGCGGCAGCAGGCGGCGCATGCAGGCCAGCGCCGCCTCCACCAGGGGCGTTTCCTCGGCGCGCCCCCAGACCGAAAGTGCGAGGAGCCCGTCCGCTGCCAGCACGCGGCGGATTTCGCGCAATGCCGCTTCGGCGTCGGGGAAGAACATGAGGCCGAGGCCGCAGAGCACGCGATCGAAGCTGGCAGCGGCGAAGGGCAGGGCTTCGCCGTCGGCAGCCACACGCAGCAGGTCGGGGCAGCAAGCGAGCTGGCCCTGGCTGATGTCGCTGGCGACCACCAGCCCGGCACCGCTGACAACACTGGCCGCGCCGCGCGCCAGCAGGCCGGGGCCGCTGGCCAGATCGAGTACGCGCCGGCCTGGTTCAAGTCGCGCCGCCGCGAGCAGAGCCGCCGCCAGTTCGCTGCGCGCGCCCGAGGCAGCCAGGTAGCGCGGACCGAGCCGGTCGTAGCCGGCGCGTTCCAGGCGCTTGAACTGGTTCGAATCGAAACTCACGGCAGCGGGACCTCCTGTCGCGTGGTGGTGGCCTTGAGCAGGTCGATGCTATACACCGCAAGCCCGACCCAGATCGCAGCGAGGCTCAGCATGCGCTGCGCGTCCAGCGCTTCGCGATAGACCAGCACGCCGATCAGGAAGGCGATGGTCGGCGCCAGGTACTGCAGGAAGGCCATCCTTGAAAGCGGCAGGCGTCGCGCCGCGATGGCGAACAGCAGCAGCGGAATCGCCGTGACCGGGCCGGTGGCGATCAGCAGCAGGTCGCGGGCCGACAGCATGCCGCTGCCACCGAAGTGGCCCTGCCCGCTCCAGGCCAGCCAGCCCAGCCAGGCCAGTGCCGGCGGCATCATGCAGACGGTTTCGAGGAACAGGCCGCTGGCGGCGTCCAGCGGCAATTGCTTCCTCAGCAGGCCGTAGATGCCGAAGGTGCCGGCCAGCACCAGCGCGATCCAGGGCAGGCCGTCGGCGCGCGTCGCCTCGATGGCGACACCGATTGCGGCGCAGAGCACGGCGACCCACTGCAGCCGGCGCATGCGCTCCTTGAGCACCAGCACGCCCAGCGCGACGTTGAGCAGCGGCAGGATGAAGTAGCCGAGGCTGGTTTCGACGATGTGGCCGTTGTTAACCCCCCAGACGAAAGTCAGCCAGTTGCTGATCACCAGCGCCGAAGCCAGCGCAATCTTCGCCAGTTGCGCCGGAATGCGGGCGACCCGCAGGGCGTCGGCGAAGCCGCGCCCGAAGCCGCGCCCGAAGCCGATCAGCGCCGTCATCAGCAGCATGGCCCAGACCACGCGGTGGGCGATGATCTCTACTGCCGGCACTTCGGTCATCTGCTTGAAGAAGATCGGCACCAGGCCCCAGATGACGTAAGCGCTGATGCCGGCGAGGATGCCTGTCCGCGTGTTTTCGGGCGTGTCGGCGGGATGGGTCACGCCAGATCGGCAAAATCGATGATCGGGTCGAGGACGGCGTTCCAGCGCGTAAAGCTGTGATCGCCGCCGACAAGCACGGTTTGCCGCGCGCCGAGATAGCGGCGTACGGCGTCGCGGTAGTCGAGGGCCTCGTCGCCCTGTTCAACCAGCAGCCAGAAGTGTTCCGGTTTGCTCAGCAGCGGCACCTCGATGGCGCGCAATTGCTCGACGTGCTCCAGGGTGAACTCGAAGCTTTCGCCGGTGTAGAGCCAGCGCTGCGGGCCGATGTATTTCTGCAGCGAGAGATGGGCGACCACGGCGGGATTGACCAGCACCGCCTTGAGGTCGCAGGTCTCGGCCAGATACGTGGCGTAGTAACCGCCGAGCGAGGAACCGATCACCGTGGTGACGCCGTGGCGGCGGATCAGGTCCGTCGCCAGCGCGATGGCGTCCTGCGGTGCCGCCGGCAGTTGCGGGCTGAGGAATCTGTCGCCGAGGCCGCGCTCCTGCATGCGCTTGCCCAGGGCCTGCGCTTTGTGCGACTGCGGACCGCTCGTGAACCCGTGGAGATAGAGGATCACGGGCTACTCCAATCGACGATGCCCATCTGCCAGGTGGCGAGCACGACGATGCCGAAGGCGATGCGGTACCAGGCGAAGATGGTGAAGTCGTGGG
>JANMTA010000165.1:0-6616 GCA_031389965.1 Betaproteobacteria bacterium | reverse complement strand
GAATGGCCGCTGAGTTTGGCTGCCGGCACCCGGGGATTCTTCAACCGCTCGGAAAGCTTGGATTTGAACTGTTCTCGAATGCTCGCATCGAGCTTTTGCCATTCCTTCAGGGCTTCTTCCAAAAAGCCAAGCTCATAGCTCATCGAGCTTGACCTTGATGACGCGCTGGCCGGCGCGAGCATTGGCGATGGCATTGAGTTCCACGTCTTCGAGTTTGTCCATCAACGCTTCGTAGGCCTTTGCCGGTACGCAGTAGAAGGCAGGAGCGTTGCGATTAAGTATGGCTACGGGGAAACCTTCGCCGGCCGCCACCGTACCCATCGGATTTTTTTTCAGCTCCGATATGCTGGCGGTGGTTTCCGCCAAAATCTGGTGTGACATGATGTTTCTCCGAGACCTGTTTAAGGTGCTGATAGTAGCACTCTAAAAAGCTCTGTCAATCGCCAGCCGGGAAAAAGGAATAGAGAAAAGCCAGGGTGTGTTCTCGATCAAGCCAAGCAGACGAAGGTAGAGCTTGATGACATTTCAAATCCTCGTGGGGAAGCAACCCTTTCGCCCAGGGATAGGTGCGCTCCGCGCTTTCAATGAAAGGAGACGGTGACAAAATGACGCCACATGTCTATACTAGGTACATTAAAAGCAGGACTAATAAAGGAGGCCGCCATGCTTGCTCATACCGGGAAACGACTCACCACGCGAATCACTGATCATGTGCAGGAGAAACTGCAAGTGGCGGCTGACCTCGTAGGTGCAACGCTGAACCAGTTTGTGGTGCAGGCAGCGCTCGAAAAGGCGGAGAAGGTCATCGAAAGCGAATCAACGATTGTCATGACGCGCCGTGAATCGCTGAGACTGCTTGAGATGATTGAGAGCCCGCCGCCGCGCAATGAGCAGTTCCTTCAGGCGCAGTCCCGTTACCAAAGGATGAAGAACGATGCTGGTTCTACCGCTTAACGACGGACATGACAGGAAGGGATTTGACTGCGGAGATGAGGAACTCAATGGCTGGTTTGCTCAGGTAGCCAGGCAGCACAAGGAAAAGGGAGTCTCCTCAACTTTTGTGGCTGTGGCTGACGAAGCCAGTACGGAAGTGCTCGGCTTTTACGCCCTCAGCTTGGCGGAGCTGGTGAATTCCGATCTGCCAGGGCAGTATCGAAAGCGGTTACCTGCCAGGGTGCCCGTCTTCCGCCTCGGCAGGTTGGCAACAGCAAAGAGTCACGAACGCCAGGGCATCGGGGAGTACATGCTTTTCGACGCCATTGACCGAGTGACGCGCATCGCAAAAGATGTCGGGGGTATTGGCCTCGTGGTCAATGCAAAGCCGTCAGCAGTCAGCTTCTACAATCGTTACGGCCTCGAACAGATGGCGGACCACCCGCTCAATTTTTTCTTGCCGCTCTACCACGACAAGTCTTGAGGCTTTGCCTTGAGCGGGTGGATCCTGATGGTCTTTCCCTTGGCGGCAAACAGCAGTTTCGGTCCGCAGCGCGCGGTGTCGTGATAGATGCCGACGCAGTCCAGGCATTGATGGCATTCGTCGTAGTCGATGCCGCCCGCCACCGCGATTGCGTCGTAGCGGCAGGCGATGCGGCATCGCTGGCAGGGTTGGCCGCAAGCCTCAATGCGCGGCAGCCAGTTCCAGCGGCGCAGGCGGCCGCCGAGGGTGAGTGCCGCGCCCAGCGGACAGACAAAGCGGCAGAAGAACTTGTACACAAATGCTCCGGCCAGCAACAGGCCGACGGCCCAGAGCAGGAAAGGCCATTCGCGCTGGAAGCCGACGGTGATGGAGGTCTTGAAGGGTTCGACCTCGACCAGCTTTTCTGCCGCGGCGGGGACCAGGGCCGCCGTGCCCGCCAGCAGCGCAAGGATGGCGTAACGACTGCGGGCGAGCAGTTGCGAGAGGCGGGCAGGCATGCGCCACTGTGGAACACGCAGGGTGCGGGCCAGCAGGCCGATGAATTCCTGCAGGGCACCGAAGGGACAGAGCCAGCCGCAGAACGGGCCGCGACCCCAGACCACCAGGGAAATAAGCGTGAAGGCAATCAGCAGCAGCGAAACCGGATCGTAGAGGAAGCTCTTGAGCCCCGCCCCGGCCGACACTGACTTGATCGCGCCGGTGATCTGGACGATCGAGAGTTGGCCCTGGGCGTACCAGCCGATGAAGCCCAGCGTAAACGCGAGGAAACCCGTGCGGAACAGGAGCAGGGTTCCCGGCTTGACTGAAATCGATCGCGGCTTCAGCAGGATTCCAGTCAGGAGCAGCAAGGCGACGCCGATGATGATGAGGTCGGGCAGTCGCCCCTGCCAGGCCTGCAGCCACTCGGGCAGGGGTTTCGGCGGGTAGTCCAGCAATTCGGCGGGCGGGGCGTAGCGCAGGCTGATCTGCCTCTGCGTCACCACCGGCAGGATCATGCCGCGGGCGCGGCTGACGGTGAAACCAAAATCCATGGCCCGGCCCGGATCGAGCCCGGCATGCGCCGGCGCGCTCAGGATCAGGGCGGCGCTGAGGTTGCCACTGAGGTTGCCACCGAGGTTGCCACTGAGGTTGCCACTGAGGTCACCACTAAAGTCGCCGAGCGCGGGTAGTCGCGCGTAATCGCGGTTGGCATCGCGCAGTTCGATCGGCAGTTCGTTTTGCGACAGGCCCAGGCGTGGCGGCGCCGTTCCCGGCACGAAGGACGCGTCAACCAGGGCATAGCGGCCGCGCGTGGCGATCCAGAAGGCGGGGCGATCGTCCAGCAGATAGGCCTTGAACTTTACCCAGGCGGCGTCGCCCAGCAGGTTTTGACCGATGTTGGGCGGGTTGAGATACGCCACGTAGACTTCGACGTAGGGATCATCAGGTTTCTGCAGCGCCTCCTCGTCGCTACCGGCCGCTTCGGTAGCGGCGAACAGCTTCTCGATTTCCGCGTTGCTGAACGATAGGCGCTGCACGTAGCCGCGCCGTATCAGGGTGGCGAGATCCATGCGCTCGAAGGGCAGGGGCTTGACCACGGCGGGCGGGGCGCCACCGCCGGGATCGGCAAAGCCGAGCCGGACCCGGGCCACCGCCAGCGCCGCGGCGAGTACCGATTGATTGACGATGCGCACCGAGGCGGTGGCCTTGGCCACGCCGTCCAGTACGACACGGTTGCCGCCGTCAGCCGCGCGGGTGTTGCCGTAGGTGCTGGCGACGGTGATCTGCTGCTTCAGGCTCTTGCCCTGGTACTGCTTGACGAAATCGTTGAGTGGCGCCGGGCCGAGGCCGCCGAGAAACACCGGCTCATGCTGGCGCAGCACCTCGACATCGATGAACTTGCCGCCGGCATCGATCGCCACCAGCAGATTCATGGGCGTTCCCTCGAAGCCGGGGATCGGCGCCAGATCAATCGACTCGAAGACATAGCCGATGGGTCCGGCATCGGGCGTGAGTTCGCTGGTCAATGGCCAGGCAGGAAGCTCGCGCAGCTTGTCGCCGACATGCAAGGGGGGCTGAAAACGGCGTTCGATGGCGGCCTTGTCGAGGTCGCCGGCCCAGGCGCCGGTGCAGGACAGCAGGAGTGCCAAGCTCGTCAGCCATGCCCCTGGCCGAAACCCGACGAGCTTCCCGAACCGCATGCCCGTCATTTCGTCCTGCAATTCATGAAACCTTGCTCCTGGTCATTGATCGGCGCCGCGGGATGATCGCCCTGCTGGTTTTCTGTGGCGTCACGCCTGAACTCTATCCTGCACGACCTCCCCTTGTCAGCGCAAAAGCCGTGCCTGCATTCCTGCCAAATTGTCCTGCAAAAATCGCCAATGACCGCCGCTGCGCCGGACGTCATGATTTTCATGAAAACGCGCCTTGGGTGGGACGCTTGCGCTGTGAATGCGCTATCGTTATCCCAATGTACGCTGCTTCGTTCGCCCCCTCCTTGCCATTCCTCGATAGCCCGCGCCTGAGCGTCAAGCAGTCGCCCATCGTCTGGGCTGTCCTCGCATCGCTTGTCGTGCATGGGCTGGCCCTGGGTTGGCTGCCGGGTCTGCAACAGGCGCAGGAGATGATCTCCAAACCGTTAAGCGTTCTGCTGCCGGCGCCGGAAATGGAGCCGCTCGCCGTGCCGCCGGCGCCGACTTTTCCGCGCGAGCTGCGTCAGGCTGATGCACCCACGCCGGTGCTGACCCGGTCGTCGCAGGCACCCACATCCGATGCGCCGTCCGTTCCGGCGGTGCCTGCTGCCGTCCCCGTCGCCAGCGCCGAGCCTGCGCTGGCGCCTGCCGTGTCGCAAGCCGCCCCCAGCGCAGCGGTGTCGCGCCAGGCGGTGGCCGATCCGGCTGCTTTGGCCGCCTACGGGCGGAATCTTGCCGGTGCCGTAGCGGCTCATCAGCGCTATCCGCGTCTCGCGCAAATTCGGCAATGGCAGGGAACCACTTTGCTGCAACTGGAACTGGCGGCCGAGGGCCAACTGCAGTCGGTACGCGTGTTAAGCTCAAGCGGACATGACATTCTTGATCGACAGGCTATCGACATGGTGCGTGCGGCGGTGCCTCTGCCGCCGCTGCCGGCCAGCCTCGCCGGACGTTCGCTGACCGTCGATGTTCCTGTGGTTTTCCGGCTGGCTTCGTAGCGACAGCACCCTGCATTGCCGACTCTGGTGGCTCGTACTGCTCGGGCTGACACTTCCCGCCTTTGCCGCGCCGGCGATGCTGCCGGTAGAGGAGCTTGCCAACGGCGTCTTCGTAATCCCCGCTTCGCTGGCCGATTCGACTCCTGAAAATCGCGGGCGTGTAGTCAATTCCGGATTCATCGTAGGCCGCGACGGGGTGATCGTAATCGACAGCGGCGCCAACCATCGCCATGGCGAAGCCATACTCACCACCGTGGCGCGCGTGACGCCCAAGCCGGTGAAGCTGCTGATCAACACCCATCCGCATCCGCAGAACGTGCTCGGCAACTCGGCTTTCGCCGAGCGCGGCATTCCGATTCTGGCCACTACCGCAACCGTCGCCGCCATGGACGAGCGCTGCCCCAACTGCCTTGCAAGCCTGCGCCAGAGCGTTGGCGACGAGGCCATGCGCGGTACCCGCATTCAGTTGCCCGACACCACGGTTGTCGCGTCGCAGGTGCTGGAGATAGCCGGGCGGCAGTTGCGGCTGCTGCATTTCGGTCACGGCCATACGGAGGGAGACCTGCTCGTGTTCGATGAGGCCAGCGCCGCGCTGTTTTCCGGCGACCTGATTTATAACGGACAGATTCCGCACTTGTCGGAAGCGAATACCAGCGGCTGGATCGCGGCACTGAATCAAATTGCCGGGCTGCCCATTCAAATTCTGATTCCCGGCCGCGGGCCGTCAGGTGGACCAGGCGACCTCGCGCCGATCCGGCGCTATCTGGCGGAGTTGCGACAACGCGTAGCCGCCGCCTACCAGGACGGCCGCAGCGCGGACGAAGCCATCAGGCTTGCCGAACTTCAGGAGTTTGCCGGCTGGCATGGCTACGCTGCGCGTCACGGACTCAACGTGCAACATGTGTATTTCGAAATCGAGCGGCATGATCTGGGCGGCCAGCGCGAGGGCAGGCGATGAGTTTGCGGCTGCGGCTCAACCTTCTCGTCGCGATGCTGAATCTGGGTTTTCTCGCGGCCCTGACCTGGCTCCTGATCGTCGACTACCGCAACTCGATTCAGGAGGAGATCGAGGCCGCGCACCGGGTGACCGTGCAAATGCTGGGTAACGCGGCGCAGACCAGCCGGGTTTTCGGCCCGGCGCCGGAGGTGATGGTGAGCTTCCTGCAAAGCCTGGGACGGGTCCGCGCCAATGATATTCGCCTCTATTCGAGCGACGGCGTGCTGCGCTACAGTTCGCCGCCCAGTACCTACAAGGCGGGGCGCCGCGCGCCGGAGTGGTTCGAAGCCTGGATGGGATCGAAAGTAAAAGCGACCGTGATCAGCATGCCCGGTGCGCGCATCGAGATCGCCCCCGACGCTTCGCGTGCGGTGCTGGATGCGTGGGACAGCATGACCGCCATATTTTTGCTGGGCCTGGCCTTCGTTGCCGTGCTGCATACGGCGTTGCTGCTGTTTCTGCGCCGCCTGTTGCGCCCGACCGAGGTCGATGCGCGGCGGCTGGTGACAACCACGCAGGAACTCGCGGAAAACCGCGAGGTGATGCGCTTGATCGAGGCCGGCATCGAGGAGGAACGCAAGCGCCTGTCGCGCGAACTCCATGACGAACTCGGTCAGTCGGTTACCGCGATACGGCTGATCGCCACTTCAATTGCGCGCAATAGCGAAGACTCCGGCGTGACTCAGGGCGCGGGAAAGGTCAATGAGATCGCTGCCGGGCTCTACGACAGCGTGCATCGCATCGTGCGCGAATTGCGTCCGGCCGTCCTCGAGCAACCGGATCTGGCCGCGGCACTGCAGGATCTTGGACGGGAATGGCGCCTGCGGCATCGCGATGTCGAACTTGTACTGGATCTTGAAGGCGACCTGGGCGACCTCGGCGAGGCTCTGACGCTGGCGGTGTTTCGCAGTGTGCAAGAGGCACTCACCAATGTCCTCAAGCATGCCGGTGCCAGTCGCGTAAGGCTGGCGGTGACACGCGGCGACGGCAGACTGGAAGCGCGCATCGAGGACGATGGCCAGGGAGCGTCGGC
>JANMTA010000145.1:0-1573 GCA_031389965.1 Betaproteobacteria bacterium | reverse complement strand
CTGGCCGAAGGCGACATCGGCTTCGGCGAAAGCTGGATCGACGGCGACTGGCACAGCGAGCAGCCGGCCGAACTTCTGACCCTGCTCGCCGAGAACCGCGCCCAGCTGGCGCGAGCGGTGCACGGCAGCTGGCTGCCGCTGATCGGCCATCGCCTGCGCCACCTGCTGCGCAGCAATACCCGCGCCGGCTCGAAGCGCAACATCCTGGCCCACTACGACCTCGGCAACGATTTCTACAAACTCTGGCTCGATCCGTCGATGAGCTATTCGTCCGCGCTGTTCGGCACCGACCCGCAGCAGTCGCTGCAACAGGCACAACGCCAGAAGTACATGCGCCTGCTGGAAATGCTCGACCCGACACCGGGCGACAGCATCCTCGAAGTCGGCTGCGGCTGGGGCGGACTGGCCGAAATCGCCGCCACCGAGTTCGGCTGCAAGGTTCATGGCATCACGCTGTCGCCTTCGCAACTGGCATGGTCGCAGGCGCGGGCGCAGCAAAAAGGCTTCGCCGACCTGGCCGACTTTTCCCTGACCGACTACCGCGACCTGCGCGGCCAGTACGACCACATCGTTTCCATCGAAATGTTCGAAGCGGTCGGCGAGCGCTTCTGGCCGAGCTATTTCGAGCAGTTGCACAAGTGCCTGAAACCGGGCGGACGCGCCGTGGTGCAGACCATCACCATCGCCAACGAGCGCTTCGACGTCTACCGCCGCGGCACCGACTTCATCCAGCGCCACATCTTCCCCGGCGGCATGCTGCCCTCGCCCGAGGTCTTCGAGCGCCGTGCCGCCAGCGCCGACTTTTCGGTGCTCGACCGTCACGCCTTCGGCAGCGACTACGCGCGCACCCTGGCGCACTGGCACAGTGATTTCGAGGCCGCCTGGCCGCAGATCGCGGCGCAGGGTTTCGACGAACGCTTCCGCCGCCTGTGGCGCTTCTACCTCGCCTACTGCGAAGCCGGCTTCCGCGCCGGCGCCACCGACGTCTATCAGTTCCTGCTGGAAAAACCCCGCGCATGAGGCTCGATCGCCCGTCCCCGGATCGAGTCCGGGGCAGGCTATTCCGGCGGTCTCGACACACCCGGGATTCCGCTTCGCGGCGGGCGAAGCCGGAATCCAGTCGGCGGCCGTTTCTGGATCCCGGGTCAAGCCCGGGATGACGCGATGAAGCTTGTCGCCCGACAGTTGCGCTTGTCTGCGTTCAGGCCCGGCACCTGGCTGCCCGGTCTTGTCGCTTTCCTCGCCGCCGGCCTGGTCGCGGCGGCCGGCACCGTGCTGCCGGCGGACTGGCGCATCCAGGGCCAGGGCGAAATGCGCTGGTTCGGCTTGCGCCTGTATCAGGCCAGCCTCTGGGCGCCGGACGGACGCTGGCAGGCGGAACGGCCCTATGCGCTGGAACTGCGCTATGCGCGTGACATTCCCTCGGCGCGCCTGGTGCAGGCCAGCATCGAGGAAATGCAGCGTCTGGGCAGCGCCGACGATGCCCGCCTGGCGCGCTGGAAACTCGAGCTGGAGCGCGTTTTCCCGGATGTCCGCAGCGGCGACGTGATCCACGGCCTGCACCTGCCGCAGC
>JANMTA010000142.1:0-5850 GCA_031389965.1 Betaproteobacteria bacterium | reverse complement strand
GATACGACGGAGGCACCGGCCTGGCGCAGTTCCCCGGGCGTCGTCACCGCGTGCAGGCTTGGCACCAGACCCGAAAGTATTCGCGCCACCAGCCGCGCCGCATCGAAGCTGATCAGCGCCACGGCCTCGCAGTTCTGCAGGATGCCGGCCTGGCGCCGCAGGTGATCCTCGATCTGTCCCGGCCGCGTCGGCGGATAGATCGGCACCGGCACCGCGCCGGCGAGCAGGATGCCGTAGAAGCTGTGGAAGAACTCCAGTCCGGTCGGCAGCATCAGCGCCACGCACTGGCCGGGAACCACACCCATGCCGCGCAAGCCGGCGGCGACTTCCCGCGCCGCCGCCAGCAACTGGCCGTAGCTCAGCGTCTCGGTTTCCGTCGCGCTGCGCTGGAACAGCACATGCGGCCGCTCGGGATGTCGCCGCGCATGCCACTGCAGGACTTCGACCAGCGTCGCGGCACTGTCGGGGCTGCCCTCCTCCAGTGGTTCCGGCGCCTGCCACGCGGCCCTGTCGCCGGGGGCTTCCGCCGCAGCGGGCGCAGCGGCGGCGACAGCCATGAGCAAGTCGCGCGGCGTTTCCGCCGCGCCCAGCACATCGTCGCCCAGGCGAACATCAAAGGCTTGCTCGATGCGCGTCAGAAGCTCCACGCGCGCCAGGCTGTCGAGGCCCAGATCCTTGTCCAGCGCGCTGTCCAGCGCAGCCTTGGCGCGGCCACCGCTACGCACTTCGGCGACCAGCTGATCTACGATGGACAGCAGCCGGGTCGATTGATCAAGTACTGGCATCGACTCCATGGTTTCAAATCCTGGGTATCTGTATTTCGTGATGAATATGCCAATTATCTGATGCGGCGCAAAAACAAATGCAAGCCATCAAGTACTTGGTGGAGAAATGCTGATCGGCGGGTTCCTACTCAAAGGAGACATCCAAGTTTGCCTATAACCTAAGCCGGACGAACCGATCCACTATCGCCCACCCGGGTGTCGTCAGCTTAGTACGGCGGAAGTAAGCGCCGCAGTCCGTGCACGAGCACAAGTACGAAAAAGCCGGCATTGCGAAGCGCGAGCCCCACAATCGACAATGGATGCGCCGCGCTCGGTTCGCCGCTTTGTGCCGCATGCACGGCCTTAAGCGCGAGGGACTCCATCCAGAACGCAGTGCGCGGCCACTCGACGAGGTCATCGAGCCATTTCTGCGGAATACCGGTACGGCCAACCCCCGCGCCAATGATCGCGCCAAGCATCGCTGCCGTGGTGTCCGTATCGCCCCCACAGCGGATGATCGTAGTCGTCGCGCGTGCGTAGTCGCGCGGATGCGAGAACCACGCATGCAATACGGCAGGCACGCTATGGTACATGTAGCCGGACACGCCCCCGACGCAGCCAAGCGACTGCGCGAAAACTTCAGTGGACTCGCCTGCGTCGACGCTGACACGGGCACGCGCGGCTAGACTAACGAGTTCACTCCCTGCAGCTCCATGCGACACCGTCAAGCGCACAAGATCGGCAAGAAAGCTCTCGGCACCTTGCTCGCGCATCGAGCAGCGCGCCGCGAGCGCAATCGCTAACGCGCCGCACTCTGCCTTCGGATCGGTATGGGTCATGCGCGTGGCCAAGCGGTTGATGCTGAACAGACGCGCCTCGTCATCGGCGAAGCACACGCCAAGGAGCGCGCTGCGCATTGCTGGCGCGTTGCCTGCGGAATACACGCCGCGCCAGTGGCTCGGAACGAACAGCCAGAGCTTCGCGATCGAGCGCAGCGTGGCGAGGCCAATTCCGGCTGGAAGACCCACCAGCCACCAGCGCAGGCGCCATGAAAAATCGCGCGCAAATTGCTCCCCGTCACCGCCCGACGCGATGATCGACTGCGCAATCATGCAGGTATGTTCGGTATCGTCCGAACACAGGCCCTTGCCGAATAGCAGATGGTAGCCATCAAGCGAGGGGAACCATCGTTTTTGACGATTTGCAGAAAGCCCTTCGCAGGTCAATCCGAGCGCGTCTCCCACCGCCGTGCCAAGAATGCAACCAATTGCTGCTTCAGCCCGGTCCATCAGCATCCTCTCTGCGCGCAAAGCCGAACAGCATGAGAACGAAGCCACCCAAGCAGTACACATCGAGAAACAGGGGTAGAGCGACCCAAAGCCATGGCCAGGGCACGCTCACGTCGAGGTATTTCGTGATCAAACCGACAGTAATGTACGCAAGAAATGCACCGAGAATGCCAAATACGAACAACACCCCCGACGGAACCCTCTCGCCCTCCTTTGCGTGCAGACCGATCCACCACGAACTCAGGTTCATCCAGATACCTGCGCCGACGAACAGCCACAGCATCGGCAGCACAACCACCAAAGCAATCTGCTTACTGTTCACGGTGACGGGCTCTCCCCAAACCAGGTAGCTTGTACATGCTACCTCAGGCGAAACCGTTGTAAAGCGAAGCCTGCCAGCGCCGGCAGCCCAATTCCCTCGGAGTGTTCGCCTCATCCTCAAGCTTCGGTGAGCAATTCATCCAGTGCGTCCATGATGCGGTTACCTTCCTGGCTCAGGGATTTTACGAATTCGCCCAGTTGCTCGTTTGTAACCGACACAATTTCCAGAGGATGCAGGACGACCTGAACCTGCTCGATCTTGAAGGGAGGATTGAATCGCGGGTTGCTTACTTTTCCTAGTGCTGACTTTCGCACCAGCGGCACAACCACCCGGCGACTGTAACTGTCATACAACGATGACTGGACAAGCACCACATAGGGAATTGCATCCCGATGCTTTCCCGTATTCCGATGAACATCGAATCGGGCCATGGCCGAAGTCAAAGAGGCGAATACTCATCAGCGAATGATCCCTGCTTGGCGTTGAAGTCATTCCACGTGGCAATGGTGGCTTCAAGCGTCCTCGCCTTGGCAATGCGCTGCTGACGTTAGTGTTCGACGTAGTCGGCCAGCAGCGATTCGACCACTCCGGAGAGGTTATCGGTCAAGCCACGGACTTGAACCATCAGATCTTCATTCAGGGTCAGAGTTACAGGACGTTTCCGCGCTTCGACGTTGCATGTAGCTTTCATCGCATACCTCCGATTCTTCACGCAGCGCCGTCTCGCCAGCGCCGACTTTTGTCGAGAACTCAGCAGCCCTTCCACTCCGGCTTGCGCTTCTGCATGAAGGCATCGATGCCTTCTGCGGCATCCGCGGCCATCATGTTGCAGGCCATGGTTTCCGAGGCCAGCTGGTAGGCCCCGTCAAGGCCCATCTCGAGCTGCTTGTAGAACATCTGCTTACCCATGGCGAGCGCGACCGGAGACTTGGCGCAGATCGAGTCGGTGAGCTTCTTCACTTCCGCATCGAGTTGCTCGAGCGGCACCACGCGATTGACCAAGCCGCGCCGCTGCGCCTCGGCGGCATCGATGAATTCTCCGGTGAGCAGCATTTCCATAGCCTGCTTGCGGCCCATGGCGCGACCCAGCGCCACCGAGGGCGTGGAACAGAACAGACCGAGATTCACGCCTGACACGGCAAACTTCGCTCCTTCGGCGGCGACGGCCAGGTCGCACATGGCGACCAGCTGGCAACCGGCGGCGGTGGCGATGCCGTGAATCCGCGCGATCACCGGCTGCGGCATTTCGGTGAGCGTCATCATGACCTTGCCGCACTGCTTGAAGAGCTTCTGCTGGTAGGCCTTGCCCGGATTGGCGCGCATCTGCTTGAGGTCGTGGCCGGAACAGAAGGCCTTGCCGGCGCCGGCAATCACCACGGCGCGCACCGCGGCATCTTTGGCAATGGCATCCAGCGTCGCCTGCAGTTCGCCGAGCAGTTCTTCCGAGAGCGAATTGAACTGTGTCGGACGATTCAGCGTAATCGTCGCGACGCCGTCCGTGTCCTCGCGCAGCAGGATGGGTAATGCGGTTTCCGCTGAGGTGTTATCGGGTGCATTCATGGCTTTTTCTCCTCGCTAGGTCGAATCGGTTCGTATTGTTGCAAAGTATGCCGGCTATTCAATGGCCTTGGTCGACCTTGCCTTTTCGCGCAGCACGTACTTCTGGATCTTGCCGGTCGAAGTCTTCGGCAGTGCCTCGAAGATGAATTTTTTCGGCACCTTGAAGCGCGCCATGCGCTCGCGACAGAACTCGGTCAGCTCCTCGGCCGTGACACTGGCACCTTCGCGCAGTTCGATGAAGGCGCAGGGCACCTCGCCCCATTTCGCATCGGGCGTGGCGACCACCGCGGCGCCCATCACGGCCGGATGGCGATACAGCGTGTCCTCGACCTCGATCGACGAAATGTTCTCGCCCCCGGAAATGATCACGTCCTTGCTGCGATCCTTGATCTTGACGTAGCCATCGGGCTGCATCACGGCCAGATCGCCGGTGTGGTACCAGCCGCCATGGAAGGCCTCTGCGGTCGCCTTCGGATTCTTCAGGTAGCCCTTCATCACTAGGTTGCCTCGGAACATGATCTCGCCCATGGTCTGGTCGTCCCAGGGCACCGGCTGCATCGAGACCGGATCCATGACCGTGATCCCTTCCTGGCAGTGGTAGCGCACGCCCTGGCGGCCGTTCATGCGTACCTGTTCGTCCAGCGGCAATTCCAGCCATTCGTCATGCTTGGCGCAGACGGCGGCCGGGCCGTAGGTTTCGGTCAGGCCATAGACATGGGTGATGTTGAAGCCGATCTTGCCCATGCCTTCGATCACGGCGGCCGGCGGCGGTGCCGCGGCCACCAGCGCCGAAACCTTGTGGTTGATGCCCGCGCGCCACTCGGCGGGGGAACTGATCAGCATCGAATGGACGATGGGCGCGCCGCAATAATGGCTGACCTTGTGCTCGCGGATGGCGTCGAGGATCAGCTTGGCATCGACGCGGCGCAGGCAGACATTGGTGCCGGAATTGGCCGCCACGGTCCACGGAAAGCACCAGCCGTTGCAGTGGAACATCGGCAGGGTCCACAGATAGATCGACTGCGGCGGCATGCCCCAGGAAACGATGTTGGACAGGGCATTCAGGTAGGCGCCACGGTGGTGATACACCACGCCCTTGGGATTGCCGGTGGTGCCCGAGGTGTAGTTGAGCGAGATCGCGTCCCATTCGTCGCCCGGTGTCTTCCAGGCGTAATCCGGATTGCCGCCGGCGATGAAGGCTTCGAAGTCGATCGTACCGAGGCGCTCGCCGGGACCGCTGTATTCCGGGTCATCGACATCGACGACGAGTATCTCGCGTCCCAGTTCCGCCAGGGCCTTCTTGACCATGGGCGAATACTCGCGGTCGGTGATCAGCACTTTCGCCTCGCCGTGGTTGAGCATGAAGGCGATCGTTTCGGCATCGAGGCGGGTGTTCAGGGTATTCAGCACGGCGCCGCACATCGGCACGCCGAAATGACATTCGAACATCTCCGGCGTGTTGTTGAGCATCGCCGCCACCGTGTCGCCAGCGCCGATTCCCCGTGCCGCCAGCGCCGAGGCGAGCCGCCGGCTGCGCTCGTATTCCTGCAGCCAGGTGTAGCGGCGGACGCCGTGGATCGACGCCACCCGCTGCGGATAAATGTAGGCCGAGCGCTCGATGAAGGAGAGCGGCGTCAGCGGCACATAGTTGGCCGGATTCTTGTCCAGCCCGGTAGCGTAAGGATTGGTCATGGAGCTCTTCTCGTCAGGTGGTACCGGAATTTTTGATCATAGCAGGCCTCGCGCGGACGGCCACAGCCGCCGACTTGCCTTGGGGAAAACCGCCCGGCCGATCACGCCTGGCGATCAATCCGCAGATCGCCGCCAATGCCGGCCCACTGCTGGGCCTCATCAGCCAGCGCCGCGGTGGTCAGCGGCAGGACATTCAGGCCCTCGGCGCCCAGGCTGAGATCGA
>JANMTA010000139.1:0-6254 GCA_031389965.1 Betaproteobacteria bacterium | reverse complement strand
CGGCCATGCCTTCGCCCAGGCCGAAGTGCGAGAGCAGGGCGGCAATACCGAGACCGGCCGCTAGTCCGGCCAAAGGCCCGAGGAATCGGCTCATGCCCGCAGGTTTGGCGGCAGCAGCAGGGGCAGCAACAGCGGACGGGGTGGCCGCAGGTTTGCCGGCCTGCGCCGGAGCCGTGGGCGCTGGCGTCGCCTGACGCTTCATGCCTATCGAACTTCCACCGCCGAGGCGCTTGGCCTCGGCATCGGGAACCATCATGCCCAGACCCACCACGGCCGCAAAGGCCGCAATCACCAATCGTTTCATTGTTTCTTCTCCTCGTTAGAACTTGTAACCACGATGCAGCGCGACGACGCCGGCTGTCATATTGAATACTTCGACACGTTCCAGCCCGGCTTGTTCCATCAGGGATTTGAGCGCGGCCTGATCCGGATGCATGCGAATCGATTCGGCCAGGTAGCGATAGGACTCGGCATCCCCGGCAATTTTTTGCCCCAGCCATGGTAACAGCTTGAACGAATAGACATCGTAAGCCTTTTCCAGCGGTTTCCACACTTTCGAAAATTCCAGCACCAGCAGTCTTCCGCCGGGGCGCAATACGCGGCGCATTTCAGCCAATGCCGAGTCCTTGTGGGTCATGTTGCGCAGGCCGAAGGCGACCGTGACGATGTCGAAGTGATTGTCCGGGAAGGGCAGTTTCTCCGCGTCGCACTGCGCCACCGGCGCCAGCACCCCTTCGTCGAGCAGACGGTCGCGGCCGACGCCGAGCATGGCATTGTTGATGTCCGTCAGCCAGACTTGGCCTGTGGCGCCGACGCGTTTGGCGAAGGCGGACGACAGGTCGGCCGTACCGCCGGCGACATCGAGCACGCGCTCGCCGGGCCGCGGCGCGGCGATGTCGATGGTGAATTTCTTCCACAGGCGATGCAGGCCCATCGACATGAGATCGTTCATCACGTCGTATTTCTGCGCAACCGAGGAGAAGACGCCCGCTACGCGCTGCGCCTTTTCTTTTTCATCGACGGTCTCGAAGCCGAAATGGGTTTGTGTCATTGCCGAAACCGGGCTCTCAATGGCTGTGGCTGCCGCAGCCGCCGGATTTGGGCGCGTGTTTGGCAACTGAGGTGGTCGAATCTATATCGCGGCTGGCACCGGCTTGTTCAAGTCGCTTCAGGTATTCGGCCCACAGCGACTCATGATTGGCGGCCAGGTGGTAGAGCCAGTCCCACGAGTAAATGCCGGTGTTGTGGCCGTCGGAGAAGGTCGGCTGCACGGCATAGTTGCCGACCGGTTCGAGGGCGGTGATCTCGACATTGCGCTTCCCGGTTTGCAGCGTCTCCTGTCCCGGCCCATGGCCGCGCACTTCCGCGGAGGGGCTGCAGACCCGAAGGAACTCGGCGGGTAACTGGTAGTGCCCGCCGTCCTCGAAAGTGAGTTCGAGCGTGCGCGATTTCTGGTGCAGGGTGATCTCGGTGGGGATCGGGGTCTTGCTGTCGAGACCGGCCATGGTGGCAACTCCTTGAGTGGGGCAGCTATCATAGCGCACACGGCGGCAAGCTTCGCGGTCGCGAGCGATGTCACGGAACCGTCATCAAGCTGCAATAGACTGGCATTTGTCACTTTCCCAAGTAAGCCCATGTCCGCAACGATACTGGTGGTTGAAGACGAGCCGGCGATCCAGGCGCTGATCGAAGTCAATCTGCGTCGTGCCGGGCACGTCGTGCTGCTCGCGGCCGATGCCGAAACGGCACGCCGCCTGGTGCAGGAGGCGCTGCCCGATCTGGTGTTGCTCGACTGGATGCTGCCGGGCATGAGCGGCGTCGATTTCGCGCGTTTGCTGCGCAGCGAGGCGCGCACCCGCAGCCTGCCGATCATCATGCTCACCGCGCGCGCCGAAGAGCGCGACAAGATCGAAGGCCTCGAGCTCGGTGCCGACGACTATGTGACCAAGCCTTTCAGTCCGCGCGAACTGGTGGCACGGATCAAGGCGGTGCTGCGCCGCCATGCACCGCAGGCGACGGAGGATGTGGTCGAGCTTGGTGGTTTGCGCCTCGATCCGGCGACCCATCGCATTACGGCCGGGAGTGAGGAAGTGAATCTCGGTCCCACGGAGTTCCGCCTGCTGCATTTTCTGATGACGCATCCGGAGCGGGTTCACGCCCGCTCGCAGCTGCTTGACCAGGTCTGGGGCGATCACGTGTTTGTCGAAGAGCGCACCGTCGATGTGCATATCCGTCGTCTGCGCGCGGCTCTGGAGGCGACGCGGCACGACGCGCTGATTCAGACCGTGCGTGGTAGCGGCTACCGGTTTTCGGCCACGTGAACGCGGTCCTTGCGGAGTTGCTGACAGCGATTGCGCTGACCATGCTGGCGACTCTGGCCGGCTGGTTCGCGGCGGGCGAGCACGGCGCCACGATGCTCCTTCTGGGTGCCCTGGCTTTCTTTTTTCTGCGCCAGCTGTGGATGGTGCTGCGACTCATACATTGGGCCGCTTGTCCGCTCGGAACCCCGACGCCGAGTGCCAGCGGCGCCTGGGGCGAGGCCTTCGAGGCCTTGCACCGGCGCGCCCGTCTGGCCAGTGCCGCACGCGAGCAGGCTACCGAGGAGCTGGCGCGTTTTCGCCGTGCCGCCGAAGCCCTGCCGGACGGCGTAATGATCCTCGACGGGCACCGTGCCATCGAATGGATGAATCTGCACGCGGAGGCCTGTCTCGGTCTCAAGGCATCGGTCGATACCGGCAGCCGCATCACACACCTGCTGCGCGAGCCGGAGTTCCTGGGATATCTCGACAGCCCGGATCACCGCGGTGTGCCCTTGGAGTTGCACACCCAAAGGAATCCGGGGCGCAGCCTGCAGATTCAGGCCGCGCCTTTTGCCGCAGGACGCACGCTGCTGCTGGTGCGCGATGTAACGCAGCTGCAGAAGCTCGCTACCATGCGCCGCGATTTCGTCGCCAATGTGTCGCACGAACTGAAAACGCCGCTGACGGTGACTCTGGGCTTTCTCGAAACGGCGCTCGATGCGCTGGCCGACACGCCGCCGCAGGAAATTGCGCAGTATCTGCAAACTGCCGCCGAGCAGGCGCAGCGCATGCAGCAACTGATTGACGACCTGCTGACGCTTTCATCGCTGGAAACGGATTCGCCGCCGCCGCTGGAAGACCCCGTCGATGTGGCCGATCTGCTGGCCGATATCTGCCGTGAAGTGGAGGCACTGTCAGCCGGGCGACATCGCATCACCCTCGAAAACAACGGGCCGCGGGGATTGCTGGGCAGCGCCCGCGAACTGCGTTCGGCCTTTGCCAACATGGCGGGAAACGCGGTGCGCTATTCGCCGCAGGGTGGCGCGATCGTGCTCTGCTGGAGCGGGGAAGGCGAGGGCGGCGCGCGGTTTTCCGTGTCCGACAGCGGCATCGGCATCGCTCGCGAGCACTTGCCGCGACTCACTGAACGTTTCTATCGGGTCGACCGCGGCCGTTCCCGCGATGCCGGCGGCACGGGCCTGGGTCTGGCCATCGTCAAGCATGTACTGGAACGGCATCAGGCGGCGCTGCAGATTGAAAGCGAACCGGGAAAGGGTTCCAGGTTCGGCGCGGTGTTTCCACCGCACCGGGTTCAATCGTAATAATTGCAGCGCTCGAACTCGCTGCCGCGATCGAGCACGCGGAACAGCTTAAACACCTGCGGCTTCTCATCGACCATGACTTCAATGCTGCGATCGAGACGAAATGTGCCGGCAGGCACGACCACGCTGGCGGATTCATTAATGGCGGCTATTGCCGGCAGCAGGAAACCCTGATGCCAGGTACTGCCGGTTGGGCCTGATTCCACAATCCGGATCGCCACGGGACGAGCTTCCCCGGGAAACAGCTGGACGCCGGCTGCGAGTGAGTTTTCTCCCTCGCGCAGCGCCCAACGCACGTTGCCCAGGGTGAATCGCTGACTGTCCGTGGTTTTTACCGCAATCAACAGGCCGGTGCCGATGCGTGCGCCCTCCTTGAGCGGCCTTGTGACGCGCATGCCGCTGGCCGATTCGTCGACCAGGTGCCAGTTTTCGATATGCGAATCGTCCTTTTCGCTGGCGCTTTCCGTGCGACGGTTGTGGGCGCCAAACGTCTCGAACTCTTCACGCTCGCGGCGCAGTGCTGTGTCGCTGCGTGTGGGTGCACGGAAAACCTGGCGGCCCGAGAGCTGAAAATGCACGGCTTCCAGGCCCGCGATGAAACTGCAGTCGGTATTGGCGGAATGCCTTTCGTGGCGCCGCGATGCGCCACCTTTGCACCAGCGTTGCAGGACCCGTTGCAGTAGCTGGGTCGCCGCCGGTTGCGTGACATCGTCGCCGAGCTGCAGTTCGGCCGGCTCGTGGCCTTGCGCCAACAAGGTGATGCGGGCAATCAGGCTCTTCCTGAGCTCGGTGGTTTCAAGCCAGCGGCTGCCGCTTGCCTGTTGCGGTACATAAGATGCCGGACGATCCGATTCGAGGTCGACCCACATCGGCACCGCACGTTTGCTGATGTCCTCTGGCGGCGCCTTCAGCAGGACAATTTTGGTACCCCAGCGCTTCGCCCAGCGCACCACCCAGGCCAGATGACGGGCCGAAAGCTCGTAGACGTTGGCAGCGCTCACCAGGTGGCATTCGGCGTAAACGGCCAGTGCGCTGGTATGCGCAGCGCCGTGACGCACGTGATCGCTTATGGCACGAGTAGCCACGCCGAGAGTTTCCGCGGCGAAAAAAATCTGATGCAGGATTTTCCAGTAGCTGGCATCCGGCAACTGTTCGCCGCGACAAAGATCGACCTGCCAGTCGGCAAACACCGATAACGTGCGCTGGGCCAGTTTGGCCGCCCTGCCCGCCAGCTCGGGGTGGCTCGCGATCTGCGCATGTTGTGCCACCAGAAGCGGGGTAGAGAAAACGCCGGTGTCGCCGCAACACAGGGCATCGAAACAGCGCAGATAGCCTAGCGCCAAGGCATGCCAGACGCTCAGCGTGCTTTCCAGTGCCGCCTGTTCGGGCGGCGCGAATGGCAATGGCTTGCCGGCAAATTTTTTCCCCGCATCCTCCTGTACGTTGCAGACGGAATGGCGCAAGGTTTCAAGAATGGCAAAACGTTCGGTCGGCGACAGGGTGAAGCGGTGCAGCAAATGCAGTTGGTGCAAAAACTTGGCTTGCGCCTGCACGGCATTTGCCATGGGTACCGTGGTCAGCCATTCCTCGCAGGCGGCTGCATTGGCAAAGGCCGGGCTCTGTTCGGTTCCGGTAGGAGGCAGTTCAAAGTTCATGGCATTTCATTCCGGGTCGAAAGTTCGGTTTCCAGGGCGTTCTGCAGCACGGCATGGTCCGCAGCGCGATGCTCGACGCCGGCACGTTGCGCGCCGGCCCAGATCGGCGAGGGAAAGTGGCTGTCATCCTGCCAGCGGGGAATGACATGCCAGTGCAGGTGTGGCACTAAATTGCCCAGGCTGGCGAGGTTGATCTTGTCGGGGCGGACCGTGCGCCGCACGGCGCGCTCGGTGGCCAGCAGGACATCCAGCGCATGATGCGCCTCATCGGGCGCGAGATCGCTCATCTCCGCCACATGCCGGTGCCAGACGACGCGACAGAAGCCGGGGAAGGCTGCCGCCGTCGGGTCGGTGACCCGCACTACCCGGCACAAAGCATCCTCCCAGAGCAGGTCGCCGCCGGGATCGGCACACAATTCGCATTCGGTTTTTTTCGCCACCCGGCAAGCATAGCGCCAATCGGACGGTCTGTGCTAGCGGCACTCCGGATCGGGTTCCGTGTCGCTTACAACAATACCCGCTCGATGCCGCCGTTGTTGGCGGCGCGAACATAGTCCTGCATCCAGTCCGGACCGAGAATCGCCTTGGCCATTTCGACCACGATGTAGTCGGCCGAGATGTCCGCATCGTTGTCGTAGCGCGACAGGCCCTGCAGGCAGGACGGGCAGGAGGTGAGGATTTTCACTTGGCTTGCCGCCGTGCCACCAGCGCCGACTCTTCGCAGCTCCGCGGCACCGGCCTCGATTTCCTGCTGCTTGCGGAAGCGGATCTGGGTCGACACGTCGGGCCGCGTCACGGCCAGCGTGCCGGATTCGCCGCAGCAGCGGTCATTAAGATCGACGCGCTGTCCCATCAATGCGTTGGCCACCTTGATCCCGGAATGGTGCTTCATCGGCGTGTGGCAGGGCTCGTGGTACATGTATTGGACACCCCGTATTTGCGTACCTGCGCCGTCGAGCTTGATGCCCTTTTCGAAC
>JANMTA010000137.1:0-3982 GCA_031389965.1 Betaproteobacteria bacterium | reverse complement strand
CCCAGGTCCGCGAATGCGCGGCGCAACTGACGCGTTTCGCCAAACAGAGCGGCACCTGCGTGATCCTGGTCGGCCACGTCACCAAGGAAGGCAGCCTGGCCGGTCCGCGCGTGCTGGAGCACATGGTGGACACCGTGCTGTATTTCGAAGGCGATACGCATTCGAGCTTCCGCCTGGTGCGCGCGGTGAAGAACCGCTTCGGGGCGGTGAATGAACTCGGCGTCTTCGCCATGACCGACAAGGGCCTGCGCGGCGTCGCCAATCCTTCGGCGCTGTTCCTCTCGCAGCACTCGCTCGCCGTCGCTGGTTCCTGCGTGCTGTGCACCCAGGAAGGCACGCGGCCGCTGCTGGTGGAAATCCAGGCGCTGGTCGATGGTTCCCAGGCGCCGAGTCCGCGCCGGCTCACGGTCGGTCTCGAACAGAATCGCCTGGCGATGCTGCTAGCGGTATTACACCGTCATGCAGGGATCGTCTGCGGCGACCAGGATGTCTTCGTCAATGCCGTCGGCGGCGTCAAGATCGCCGAGCCGGCAGCCGATCTTGCGGTGCTGCTGGCCATCGTTTCCTCGCTGCGCAACAAGCCGCTGCCGGGCAAGCTGGTGGTCTTCGGTGAGGTGGGTCTCGCCGGCGAAATCCGTCCCGCGCCGCGCGGCCAGGAGCGCCTCAAAGAAGCCGCGAAACTGGGCTTCAGCCATGCCATCGTGCCCAAGGCCAATGCGCCGAGGCAGGCCATCAAGGGCATCGAGGTGATCGCGCTCGACCGCGTCGAACAAGCCATCGAGCAGATGCGGGCATGGTGATTTTCCTTTCGTCGTTTCGCCTTGCATTGCGCATGCTCACCCGCGACTGGCGCGCCGGCGAACTGACGGTGCTGGGCATCGCGCTGATGCTGGCCGTGGCCGCGCTGACCAGCGTCGGCTTCCTGACCGACCGCGTCGAGCAGGCGCTGCGCCTGCAGTCCAACCAGTTGCTCGGCGGCGACCTGCTGCTGACAGCCGATCATCCCTTGCCCGGGCAGTTTCGCCAGGAGGCGGCGGCACGCGGCCTGCGGCAGGCCGAGAGCGCCACTTTCCCGAGCATGGTGAGCCTCGGTGACGCGGCGCTGCTGGCCGAGATCAAGGCCGTATCGGCGGGCTATCCCTTGCGCGGCAGTTTGCGCACCGCAGCCGTACTCAATGCGGCCGATGCCGACACGGCGCGGGTGCCGCAAAGCGGCGAGGCCTGGCCCGACGAACGCCTGGCGACCACCCTGGGTCTCGCTCCTGGCACATCGCTGGCACTGGGAAAGATTGCTCTGGCCAGTGGTCCGGTGCTGACCCTGGAGCCGGATCGCGGCATGAACGTGTTTGCCCTGGCGCCGCGGCTGATGATCAATCTGGCGGATCTGCCGGCAACGGGGCTGATCCAGGATGGCAGCCGGGTTCGCTACCGGCTGCACCTGGCGGGCGAAGCGCCGGCCGTGGCCGCTTATGAAGCCTGGGCTGCAGCGCAGCTCGGGCGCGGCGAAAAGATCGAAAGCCTGGACAACGCGCGACCCGAGATCCGCAACGTCACCGAGCGGGCGCAACGCTTCCTGCGTCTCGCCGCGCTGCTCGCGGTAATTCTCGCCGCGGTGGCCGTGGCGCTGGCCGCCGAACGCTACATGCGGCGCCATCTCGACGGCTGTGCGGTGATGCGCTGCATGGGCGCGTCGGGAGCGCAGTTGCTACTGATCCATGGCGGCGAATTCCTGATCTTCGGTCTTGCCGCCACGCTGGCCGGCTGCGGCGTCGGCTATGCCGTGCAGGCGGCATTGGAGCAAATGCTGGCAAGCCTGATGTTGACCAAACTGCCGCCGCCGTCGCTGCTACCCTGGCTGCACGGTCTGCTGGTCGGACTCACTCTGATCATCGGTTTCGCGCTGCCGCCGCTGCTGCGCCTGAAACGCGTGCCGACCATCCGCGTGCTGCGTCGCGAGTGGAGCGGGTCCGAATTTTCCTCACTGTCGGCTTCGGTCGGCGCCTATTTGCTGGGTGCGGCAGTTCTTGCATCGCTGATGCTGTGGATGGCGGGAGACCTGCGGCTGGGACTGATCGTGCTGGGCGGCTTCCTCATCGCGCTGGCTTTCTTCGCCCTGATGGCGCGCGGACTCCTCGCCGTACTCGGCCGTTGGCGTCCGGCCGGGCGCGGCTACGGCTGGCGCCATGGTCTGGCCAACTTGCGCCGGCGCCTGGCGGCGACGCTGGTGCAGGCGGTGGCGCTGGCGCTGGGCCTGACCGCCCTGCTGCTGCTCACCGTGGCGCGCGGCGACCTGCTCGACAGCTGGCTGGCGCGCGTTCCGGCCGATGCGCCGAATCGTTTTGCGATCAATATCCAGCCCGATCAGCGTCTCGCCATCGCCGACTTCTTCAAGGCGCGCGGACTGCCGCCGCCGGAACTCGAACCGATGGTGCGCGGGCGCCTGATGCAGGTCAACGCACAGCCGGTCGGGCCGGAGAGTTATGCCGACGATCGCGCCCAACGTCTGGTCGATCGCGAATTCAATCTGTCGTGGTCGGCAAAAATTCCGGCCGGCAACACCGTCAGCGGCGGACGCTGGCATGGTGAGACGCAAGCCGCGGAATTTTCGGTGGAGCAGGGCCTGGCCGAAACCCTGAAGCTCAAGCTGGGCGATCGGCTGAGCTACGATATCGCCGGCAATCGCGTCGAGGCGGTCGTCACCAGCCTGCGCAAGCTCGACTGGGATTCCATGCGCGTCAATTTCTTCGTCATGTCGCCGCCGGCAGTGCTCAAGGATTATCCGGCCAGCTACATCACCAGCTTCCACCTGCCGGCCGACAAGGCGGGTGCGATCCCCGAGCTGGTGCGGGCCTTTCCCAACATTACCGTGATCGACGTCGCCGCGCTGGTCCGGCAGTTGCACGCGACGATCGACCAGGTCGCGCGCGCCGTGCAACTGGTGTTCGGCTTCGCCGTGCTGGCCGGGCTGGCGGTGCTCTACGCCGCGCTGCAGGCCAGCAGCGACGAACGGCGCCACGAACTGGCCGTGCTGCGCGCGCTGGGCGCGCGCAGCCGGCAGTTGTCCTCAGCCTTGCTCGCCGAGTTCGCCGCCTTGGGCGCGCTGGCCGGCCTGCTTGCCGGCATCGCCGCCAGCCTGATCGGCTGGGGCCTGGCCCGCTTTGCCTTCCGTCTCGACTACCTGCCGCAAGTGGAACTTTGGCTCATCGGCCTGTCGGCCGGGACCGTGCTGGTGGTCGTCGCCGGCTGGCTGGGCGCTTCGTCGATGCTGCGCCAGCCGGCGCTACCGGCGCTGCGCGCGGCACAGTAGTTAACCCGTCTGGTTTTCTGCGGTACCGATCGCGATCGGTTCAGTGCGCTGCGCCGGTGCCGCAGGCGCGTGCCAGCAGCGCAGCGAAGCCCGGATAGTTGTCTGCCGTAAGGACGAATTTGCCGGCAAATTCGCTGCGCGCTGCGCCGCTCTCCAGCGCCGCGATGAAACCCTGCCGGTCCCTGATCCAGCTGCCGCCCTGCAACGTGACGCCGCGCGCGAACAGCGCATCGGGCAGGCAGCCGGCGCTCGGGCCGACCATGGCAAACCAGCGCGCGTTGCGGCAGCAGGCGAGCATGCGGTCCAGCGTGTCGTTGAGCAGCAGGGTGCTGGTCGACACCACCTTGCTGCATGCGGCGAGTTCGTTCGCGTCCAGCGTGACGCGGTAACCCTCGCCCTCGCACTCACCCGCGCCGGCCAGTTCCGCCTTGAGCTCGACCACGGTGAGCGACGCGCCGCTTTGCAGGATGCGGCCCAGCAGCGGCCGGAACAGGCCGATCATGCAGATCCGCTCGCCCGCCTGCGGATTCATCAGGCCGATCGAGTCGGCACTGTCGCCGGGGCGGAATCCTGCGCGGTCGAACAGGCAGCGCGTCAGCGCGTTGGCCGCGGCGAAGCCGACCGTCCTGGAGAAAAAGTCGGCGCTGGCGTAACGGCGCGCCACGGCCAGGGCAT
>JANMTA010000118.1:0-1720 GCA_031389965.1 Betaproteobacteria bacterium | reverse complement strand
CATCTGCGCAACCAGGGTTCGGAAGCGCACCTCGATCGCGTCCTGCGCAGCGCCGACCCGACCAATCCGACGGTGCTGACCATCGGCTTCGCCCGGCGCTTCGCCACCTACAAGCGCGCCGCACTGCTGTTCAACAACCTCGACTGGCTGCGCGAAATCATTTCCGATGCACAGCGCCCGGTGCTGTTCATTTTTGCCGGCAAGGCGCACCCGGCGGACGAACCCGGACGACAGCTGATCCGGCAGATTGCCGAACTTGCGCGCCAGCGCGAGTTCGAAGGCCGCATCCTGCTGGTCGAAGGCTACGACCTGCACCTGGCCCGGCGCATGGTGGCGGGGGTCGACGTCTGGCTCAACAACCCGATCTATCCGCTGGAAGCCTCCGGCACCTCGGGCATGAAGGCGGCGATCAACGGCGCCATCAACCTGTCGGTGCTCGACGGCTGGTGGGGGGAAGGCTACGACGGCAAGAACGGCTGGGCGATCAAGCCGGCGGCCGACGGCCTCGACCCCGCCCAGCGCGACGCCGATGAAGCACGTACCCTGTACGAACTGCTCCAGGACAGCGTCATCCCGATGTACTACCGCAACACCTCGCTCGGCTATTCGCCGGAATGGGTGGCAATGGCCAAGCAGTCGATCGCTTCCATCATGCCCCGCTTCAACATGCAGCGCATGCTGACCGACTATGCCGAGAAGTTCTATTCGCCGGCGGCGGAACAGTGGCGCCACTACTCGGCCGAGAACTATTCCGGCGCACGCGAGGTTGCCGACTGGAAGGCGCGAATACACCGCGCCTGGCCACGCGTTGGCCTGCACCGCATCGACAAGCCCGTGCCGCGCATCCGCTACGGCGAGACCATGCACTTCCAGGTCGCCGTGCAGCTTGATGGCCTGACACCCAACGACCTGACGGTGGAAATGGTGTTCACCCGTCCCGGCGAGCCCGCTACGACCCGCGCCCGGCGCTATGAACTGCAGCATGAGCGCCGCCTGGAAAACGGCGAACACCTCTTCTCGCGTGAGCTGACACCCGACCAGTGCGGCAAGATGGAGTATCGCATCAGGGCGTTTCCGACCCACAAGTTGCTGACCCATCCCTTCGAGATGGGCATGATGCTCTGGTTGTGAGCGTGCGGTCATGAACCCCGCCACCCGCGCTGCCTGGGACGCGCTGACCCAGAGTGCGGCGGCAGGACGCGGCATTCATCTGCGCGAGCTGTTCGCCGCCGACGCACAACGCTTTGCGAAGCTATCCGTCACCTGGAACGACTGGCTGCTGGACTATTCCAAGCAGCGCGTCACGCCGGAAACCATGGGCTTGCTGCAGGGGCTGTGGCACACCGCCGATGTGCCGGGCTGGACCGCGCGCATGCGTGCCGGAGAGGCGATCAACCACACCGAGGGCCGCGCCGCGCTGCACATCGCGCTGCGCCACCCGGCTGGCAAGGGACCCATCCTGCATGGCGGCCATGACGTCATGCCGGCCGTGCACCGCGAACTCGAGCGCATGCAGCGCTTCTGCGGCGAGATCCACGGCCGCCACTGGCGCGGCGCCACCGGCGAACCGATCAGCGACGTGGTCAACATCGGCATCGGCGGTTCCGACCTCGGGCCGCGCATGGCCACCCAGGCCCTGGCCGCCTTCCGCCATCCGGAACTGAAGGTCCATTTCGTCGCCAACCTGGACGGCGCCGATCTCGCCACCGTGCTCGCCACG
>JANMTA010000100.1:0-2420 GCA_031389965.1 Betaproteobacteria bacterium | reverse complement strand
CCAGCCTCCAAAGATGACTAAATCAATTTGCGGAAAAACCAGGAAAGCAATAAAGGATACAGGATACCGTATACATCAGCCCTTGGTGCGCCCAGTCACACGCCGGAAGCGTCCACGGCTAGTCGTCGGCCGGAAGCTCCGAAGGCGAATCCGAAAGATCCGGAGGCAAGTCTTCTTCTTCGGTTTCGATTACCTTCTCGACGCCAGCCAGATAGGTCCCGTCATCAAGATTGATCAGCGTTACACCCTGGGTCGAACGGCTCATCACGCGAATATCCGTGACCCGGGTGCGGATCAGCACGCCACCGGTCGAAATCAGCATGATTTCCTCGCGCGTTTCGCCCAGACCGGCGAGTACGGCCGCGACGACCTTGCCATTGCGTTCCGAAGTCTGGATCGCAATCATGCCCTTGGTACCCCGGCCATGGCGGGTGTACTCGGCAATCGGGGTGCGTTTGCCAAAGCCGTTCTCGGTCGCGGTCAGCACGGAATAGTCTTCGCTATTGGCCACCAACATGGAAATCACCTTCTGGTCATCTTCCAGCATCATGCCGCGCACGCCGCGCGCTTCGCGGCCCATCGGACGCACATCGTCCTCGGCAAAGCGCACGGCCTTGCCGGAATCCGAGAACAGCATGACGTCGCACTGGCCGTTGGTAATGGCGACACCGATCAGGCGATCCCCTTCGTCCAGCCCCACGGCAATGATGCCGGCCTTGCGCGGATTGGCAAAACTGGTCAGCGGCGTCTTCTTTACCGTGCCCATGGTGGTCGCCATGAAGATGAAGTGCTCTTCATCGAACTCCTTGACCGGCAGGATCGCGGTGATCTTCTCGCCTTCCTCGAGCGGAAACAGATTGATGATCGGCCGGCCGCGCGAGGCGCGCTGTCCTTCAGGCGCTTCGTAGACCTTGAGCCAATAAACCCGGCCGCGGCTGGAAAAGCACAGGATGTAGTCGTGGGTGTTGGCGACGAACAGGCGATCGACGAAATCATCTTCCTTGATCGCCGCCGCCTGCTTGCCGCGGCCGCCGCGCCGCTGCGCGCGGTAGTCGGCCAGCGGCTGGCGCTTGATGTAGCCGGTATGCGACAGCGTGACCACCATGTCTTCGCGAACGATCAGGTCTTCGAGGTTGATGTCGGCCGTGCTCAGAACGATTTCCGAACGCCGCGCGTCGCCGAACTGCGCCTTCACCGCCGCAAGTTCGTCACCGATGATGGTCGTGATGCGCTCGGGGCGGGCCAGGATGTCCAGCAGGTCGGCAATCTGATCCATCACCTCCTTGTACTCGGTGACGATCTTGTCCTGCTCCAGACCGGTCAGGCGCTGCAGGCGAAGTTCGAGGATCGCCTGGGCCTGCGCATCCGATAACAGATAGCCTTGGGCCGACAGACCGAACTCCGCACCGAGGCCATCCGGCCGCGAAAACTCGGCTGAGGCGCGGGCCAGCATGCCTTCCACCAGAGTCGAGCGCCAGGTGCGCGCCATCAGCCCGCGCTTGGCTTCCGCCGGCGTCTGCGCGGCCTTGATCAGGGCGATGATTTCATCGACGTTGGACAGAGCAACGGCGAGGCCTTCGAGGATATGCCCGCGCTCGCGCGCCTTGCGCAGTTCGAACACGGTGCGCCGCGTGATGACCTCGCGGCGATGCGCCAGGAAGCACTGCAGCATGTCCTTCAGGTTGAGCAGCCTGGGTCGGCCATCGACCAGCGCCACCATGTTCATGCCGAAGGTGTCCTGCAGTTGCGTCTGCTTGTAGAGGTGGTTCAGCACCACCTCCGGCACCTGGCCTTTCTTCAATTCGATCACCAGACGCATGCCGGATTTGTCGGACTCGTCCTGGATATGGGCGATGCCTTCGATCTTTTTCTCGTGTACCAGCTCGGCAATCTTTTCCTGCAGGGTCTTCTTGTTGACCTGGTAGGGCAATTCATCGACCACGATGGCCTGCCGCCCGCTGCGCTGCAAATCCTCGATGTGGGTGCGCGCGCGCATGATCACGCGGCCGCGGCCGGTGAGATACCCGTCGCGCACGCCGGAAACGCCGTAAATCAGTGCGGCGGTTGGGAAATCCGGCGCCGGAATGATGTTGATCAGTTCGTCGATCGTGGTCTCGGGGTTGCCGAGCAGAACCAGACAGGCATCCACCACCTCATTGAGGTTGTGCGGCGGAATATTGGTCGCCATGCCGACGGCAATTCCGGACGAACCGTTGATCAGCAGATTCGGGATGCGCGCCGGAAGAATCAGCGGCTCCTGTTCCGAGCCGTCGTAGTTGGGGCCGAAATCGACGGTTTCCTTGTCGATGTCGATCAGCAGTTCATGGCCGATGCGCGCCATGCGCACTTCCGTGTAGCGCATGGCCGCCGCGTTGTCGCCGTCCACCGAGCCGAAGTTGCCCTGGCCATCGACCAGCATG
>JANMTA010000430.1:0-6828 GCA_031389965.1 Betaproteobacteria bacterium | reverse complement strand
AGGGCGGCAGTTGCCCGCGTGATGTGCAGGCGGCCGCCGGACGGATCGGTGATTGCCAGGCCGAGTTGCTGGTTGAAGTCGCAGTCGTAGAGATAGCCCTGCCAGTCGACGCTGACCAGGCTGCGGCACATGACCTGCGGCAGGTTGTCGTCGCGGTGGGCGGCGCGCAGGGTGTCAATGTAGGCATTGAACTGGCCCTTGGAAATCAGCGTGCTGCCGAAGCGCTGGATCGGCATGTTGGCCAGGGTGAACAATTCGTTGAACACGATGCCGTACTTTTCGCCGAGGTGCTGCTTGTACGCGGCCTGCAGCGCCGCCTGCGGTGGCGGCAGGCTGGCGCCTTGCGGGTTGTAGACCAGGTTGAGGCTGAGGCCGCTGTCCTCGCGGCCATAGCCCAGCGCGTTGAGCTGGCGCAGTCCGGCCAGGCTGGCCGCGAACACCCCCTTGCCGCGCTGCTGGTCGACGTTTTCCTCCAGGTAGCACGGCAGCGAGGCGACGATTTCGACGCGGTGGCTGGCAAGGAACTCTGCCATGTCTGCGAAGCCGGGTTCTTCCAGGATGGTCAGGTTGCAGCGGTCGATCACGCGCAGGCCGCGCGCGCGCGCCGCGACGACGAGGCGGCGAAACTGCGAATTGAGTTCCGGCGCGCCGCCGGTGAGGTCGATGGTCCTGATGTCGGGACTCGCCGCAATGAAGTCGAGCACCGCATCGACGGTCTCGGCCGTCATTTCCTCGGTACGCTTCGGCCCGGCATTGACGTGGCAGTGCAGGCAGCTCTGGTTGCAGCGGTAGCCGAGGTTGAGCTGCAGGGTTTCCACGGCGCGTCGCGTCAGTGCCGGAAAATCGGTATGGGTCAGCAGGTGCAGGGTGGCGTGCATCGAGTGTCTCCGGCGGTATTTCCAGTGTGTCGGCCAAGCCGGCGATTACTTACAGACAGCATCAGGGTCGTACGGCGGATTCTGGCACGTCCCATGGTGGATGTGCGTAATTGTCGCGGGCAGGGCATCGGACTAGCATGGCTTGCAGAGTTCCCGGCTGGCGGGCGACAAAGGAGGAAAGACATGGAATTCATCAAGCTGACCCAGGACGGTCACATCGGGACCATTGTTCTCGACCGCCACAAGAAACTCAATGCGCTGAGCCACGACTTGGTGGCCGAAGTCATCGCGGCGCTGCAACAGCTGGACGAGGGCGGAGCCCGCGTCGTGGTCCTGCGCGCGCAGGCTGGGGCGAAAGTATGGTCGGCCGGCCACGATGTCGGCGAATTGCCCGAGGGTGGCAGGGATCCGCTGGGCTGGGACGATCCGCTGCGGCACCTGGTGCGCACCATCGAAACCTGCCGCATGCCGGTGATCGCCATGATCGAGGGCGGCGTCTGGGGCGGTGCGGTGGAAACCGTGCTCGCCTGCGACATCGTGATCGCCACGCTTGCAGCGACATTTGCCGTGACGCCGGCGCGCCTGGGCGTGCCCTACAACGTCAGCGGCATGATGACCTTCATGAGCGCCGCAAGCCTGCGCGTGGTCAAGGAGCTGGCCTTCACCGCGGCGCCCATCTCGGCTGAACGCGCCGAGCGCATCGGCATGATCAACCATGTCGTGGCGGCCGAAGAGATCGAGGCATTTACGCTCGACATGGCGACCACGATTGCCAACAATGCACCTCTCAGCATCGCCGTCATGAAGGAACAGTTGCGCGTGCTGGCGGGGGCAAAACCGGTCAGTCCGCGCGGCTTTGAAAAAGTGCAGGGCTTGCGCCGGATTGTGTACGATAGCCATGATTACCACGAGGGGATTCGTGCCTTCAAGGAAAAACGCAAGCCGGTATTCACGGGCAAATAGGCGTCGCGAGGCATTACGGACTCCCTACCTGCGATCCGTACCAGCCCGACTGCACCTGAGCGATGACTTGAGGAATTCCTGACAGAGGATATAGTGGCGCCGTGCGAGGCTTTCTCGAATCCGGAGTACCGATGATGGATCTGGCCCATTTACCGCTTGACCTTGCCGGACTGCTGGCCCTGTCCGCGGGGCTCGGCCGGGCAGCCGGCCTGCGGCTGTACACCGTGATCTTCGTCGTCGGCATGGCTGGCAGGCTGGGCTGGATCGTGCTGCCGCCGGGCCTGCATCTGCTCGAGCATCCCTGGGTGCTGGGTGCGGCAGGGCTGATGCTGATGATCGAGTTTTTCGCCGACAAGATTCCGCTGTTCGATTCCGTGTGGGACACCGTGCATACCTTCATCCGCATCCCGGCCGGCGCGGCGTTGGCGGCCATGGTGTTCGGCGGGCAGGGCCTCGAATGGCAGGTGGCCATGGCGATCATGGGCGGCACACTGGCCGCCGGCACCCACTTCACCAAGGCCGGCGCGCGCGCCATGATCAATGCCTCGCCGGAACCCTTCAGCAACATCGCCGCGTCCTTCAGCGAGGACGTGGTGGTTATCAGCGGTTTGTGGCTGATGTTCGCCCACCCGTGGCTGATGCTGGCCCTGCTGCTGCTGCTGGTCATCGCGACCGCCTGGCTGCTGCCCAAGCTCTGGCGCGGAATTGCCGGCTTGATCCGCGGACTGTCGCTGCCGCACCCGACGGCGGGCAGCAATCCCTGAAGCTTCGCGGCGGCGGTATCATTCGCCGTTGCATCACCCTTCATCGCCGTAGTGCCGGCGCCGACTTTTGCGGGCGCAAGGAGCTTCACGGCATTGAAGCCGCATATTGCCCGCCACTGCAAACCTCGATCCCGATCACACACCTGAAACAGCCATGGAAAATCGTACTGCCCGTTTGAAGCGCATCAGAATCCTTGCGTGGGTGCTGACCGCGCTGTCGCTCGTAATACTGCTGGCCAGCGCCTACATCCGGCTCGGCGGCGCCGGCCTCGGCTGCGGCCAGTGGCCCGACTGCTACGGCGCGATACTGGCCGGCACACAAAGCCTGCAAACCGGTGGCGCCCGCATCCTGCATCGCAGCGCGGCCTCGCTGGCGCTGGTGCTGGGCTTCGCCCTGGCCTGGCAGTCGCAGCGCCCGCAACCGATCCAGCCGGCGGCGGGTTATGCCGCGATGCTGCTGGCGCTGATGATCCTGCTTACTTTCGTTGGCTTGTTCAGTTTCGATCCGCATCGAGCCTGGGCAAGCTTCATCAACATCCTGGGCGGCGCCGGCCTGGTGCTGCTCTCCTGGCGCACCGCGCTGGCCGTCGGCACCGGTCCTGCAGCGCCGGCTGCGCGCAACGCCGCCGCCAGCCTGCATGCCGGTCTGGGCCTGCTGGTCCTGACGATTGTGCTGGGCACCCTGATCGGCGCGCGCTATGCCGCCACCGCCTGTCCCACGCTGCCCGGCTGCAGCGACCAGTACTGGCCGGCCGCCGGCGGCTGGGGCGCGCTCAATCCCTTCGTCAGGATCGCCGCCGCCGCGCCGCTGGGCGACGCGGGCGGCGTTGCGCTGCACCTGCTGCATCGCTATTGCGCGCTGGCGACCCTGTTGCTGCTCGGCCTGGGTGGCGTGCGTGCGCTGGCGCAGCCGGCCTGCCGCGCCAGTGCCGCGGTCATGCTGGTCCTGTTGCTGGTGCAGGTCTCGCTGGGCATCCTTACCGTGGCCAGCGGCTTCAGCCTCGGGCTGGCCATGGCGCATGGCATCGGCGCCACCGTGCTGCTGGCGACCGGCGTGCAGGTGATGGTGCGGGTCAAGGGCGGGTCGGCCTAGCGGCCGGCCGGCTGGTGCCGCGCAGGGAGTGCCAGCAACTCGTTGAGGATCAGCGCGGCGACCACCAGGGCGCCGCCGGTCAAGGTATCGCTGCCGGGAACCTCGCCGGCGCCGAGCCAGGCCAGCGCCACGCCGAACACCAACTCCAGCAGCCCGAGCAGGGAAATTTCCGCGCCGGCCAGCACGCGCGACAGGCGCACCACGAGCAGGCAGGGCAGGGCCAGCTGGAACACGCCGAGAAACCCCAACAGGCCGATGTCATGCGCCGTGGCCTGCAGCGGCCAGGCCAGCGGCAGCGTCACCGCAGCCGAAATCATGGCGCCGAGCAGCACGGCCGGCAGCATGTCGGGCGCGATGGCGCCTTCCGCCGTTGACGCCATGTCCCGGTGGCCGGCCGCCTGCAGCAGCGTCCAGTTGATCGACGCGGCCAGGGGCACCGCCAGCGCCACCACGCTGCCGGTCAGCGAGACGCCGGCGCCCAGTTGCCGGGCGAACATCCAGGCCACGCCGCCACCGGCCAGCAGGATCGCCAGCCAGGTTCGCGGCGGCAGGCGCTGGGCGAGAAACAGGCGCGCCAGCAGCGCCGTCATCAGCGGCCCGAGGGCCATGATGACCAGCACGTTGGCGACCGTGGTCAGCGTCAGGGCGACCATGAAGGCGGTGTACATCACTGCCCAGCACAGACCCGAGGCCCAGACCATGCGCGGCGCACGGGCGAGATCGGACCAAAGGCGCGGGCCGCGCAGCGCGGTGAGCGCGACGGCCAGCGCCAGCGCATTGAAGGCGCTGCGCCAGAAGGTCACCTCGAAGCTGCGTGCTCCCTCCAGATGGCGGCTGACCACGCCCGCCATGCTCCATAGCAGGGTGACGAGGATCATCAGCATCACGGCGCGACGATGGCTCATGCGATGGTTTGTTGATGTGTCGCGGCGGGAAGCAGGCGCAGCGCATCGCCGTGTCCTCCACGGCAGGCTTTGCACAGCCTGCCGGCTTCGCGGGCGCAGAGCAGTGCTCTGCGAACCCCCCGCTGCGCCCAGCGCCGACTTTTTTGCGTCACGACAGAACGCCGCAATCCTGCTTGCAGGGCGGCGGCGATTCGCCGAGGGCGTTGGCAATCACCGGCGCGGCGCTCGGGTTCTGCACGAAAAAAAGATGTCCGCCGCCGAAGTCTTGAAAGACGCTACCGGGAATGCGTGCCGCCAGCTGGCGCTGCACTTCCGGCATGGCGATCGTGTCATAACGCCCGGCATACACGCTCACCGGCAGCCGCAGACCGGGCAGGCGCTCCCAGGTATCGTGCTGCCGCCGCGCCGCCAGTTGCCGCAGGCTGCCCGTGCGCTGCAGGGGGTCGCCCGCGCCGAGGCGCAGCGTCGCCATGCCATCATCGATCAGGCCTTGCCACAGCGCCGGGTGGGCGGCCTGCCATTGCGGCGTGCGGCGGCTGTCGGATAGTTCGAGAAAACGCCGCACGCGCTGCTCGTCATCCAGTTCCGCCAACTCATGCAGGGGGTAGGAAGAACCGCCGGCGCCGCCGGCGCTGGTCGACATCAGCACCAGTCGCTTCACCCGCGCGGGATGGCGCAGCGCCAGTTCCTGCGCCACCATGCCGCCGAAGGAATAGCCGAGCACGGCCGCCTGGTCCCAGCCGACGGCATCGAGCAGGCCGGCGGCATCGTCGGCGTAGTCGGCCATCGTGTAGTCACGCTCGGGCTTGCCGCTGCGGCCCATGCCGCGCTGGTCGAAGGCCAGCACGGTGAAGCGCGTGGCAAGGTGGCGGTCGAAATCGGTTGGCGGCCGGCGCAAGTCCCCACCCGTACCCCAGATCTTCAACAGGCGCGGGCCTTCGCCGCCCAGTTCGTAGTAGATCTCGATGTCGCGGACACGAATCAAGGGCACGCGCTTGCCCTCAAGCCGCCAGCGTCGACCGCAGCCGCGCCGCGTACTCTTCCAGCTGTTCGCGTGGCGGATCCTTGCGCGGCCAGGAAAACGTGATGCCGTCATCGGCATGGCGCGGCACGACATGCAGATGGAAGTGGAACACCGTCTGCTCGCCTTCCTTGCCGTTGGCCTGCAGCAGTGTGATGCCCGGCGGATCGAAGCCATCCTTGACCGCCTGCGCGATGCGCTGTGCCGTGCGCATCGCCGCGGCCGCTTCGTCCGGCGTGAGGTCGAGCAAGGTCGCGGCATGGCGTTTCACTGCCACCAGCACATGGCCGGGATTGACCTGGCCGAGGTCCATGAAGGCCAGCGTCAGCTCATCCTCATAAACGCGGGCGGCGGGAATCGCGCCACTGATCAGACGGCAGAAGATGCACTGGCCGGGCGGGGTGGGGTCGATGAACTTGGGCATGGTTCGCGGCTTCCGGGAATTTGCACCAATGATAGTCGCGCCGCGGCGCTCCGTAACGCCAGGCGTCGGCCGCTCGGCCACCGTCAAACGCGCAGGATCTGCAGCAGCGGCGCGTTGCGCGCCACGTCGTCGCTGAACCCGGCGACCAGCAGCACGCTGTGGCCGGTGCGCGTCAGATCGCAGCTGCGGGCGACGCGCCGGCACAGCGTTTGCACGTCGCGGTACTCGGCTTCGGTGGTCGTCATCGGCACGATGCCCCAGTTGAGCGCGAGGCGCCGGCACACGGCTTCATCGGTCGACACCGCCACCAGCGGCGCGGTCGGGCGATGCGAGCAGATCACCCGCGCGGTGGTGCCGCTGCGGGTCGGGATGATGATGCCCTGCAGCTTGAGGTCGTGCGCCAGCGCGGTGGCGGCATTGGCGACGCCGTCGCGCAGGCTCAGGTCGATCCGGCTGGCCGCCTCGCCGCCGAGGAAGCTGCCCTGGCGCCACTGGTAGCCTTCCACCTCGCGCAGCACACGGTCCATCATCTGCACCGCACGCAGCGGGTATTTGCCGCTGGCGGTCTCGGCCGAGAGCATCACCGCATCGGCGCCGGTCAAGGCCGCGTTGGCCACGTCGCCCACCTCGGCGCGCGTCGGCCGCGAGTGGTCGATCATCGATTCCAGCATCTGCGTCGCCACGATCACGGCGCGGTTGTGGCGCCGCCCGAGGCGGATCAGTTCGCGCTGGATCAGCGGCACCTGCTCGGCCGGCATTTCGATGCCGAGGTCGCCGCGC
>JANMTA010000041.1:0-1877 GCA_031389965.1 Betaproteobacteria bacterium | reverse complement strand
CGCATCCCGCCTGAAGAAGCGCAGCGACGTAAAGCGGATTCAGTTTCTGCCGCGGGAAGAAACCCTGGCGCGCATGAAAACCAACCCGGGACTGCGTGAAGTGATCGAAGTCCTTCCCGCAAACCCGTTTCCCGATGCCTTCGTGCTGACCGCCGCGGATGAGCGTCCGGAGGCGATGGAACAGCTCGCCGTGGAGTTCCGCCAGTGGCCCAGGGTCGAACATGTACAGCTCGATTCAGCCTGGGTACGCCGGCTCGATGCTCTGCTAAAGCTGGGGCGCACGGCGGTGCTGGTGCTCGGCGCGCTGCTCAGTGCCGGACTGATTGCAATCAGCTTCAGCATTATCCGCATGCAAGTACTGACCCATCGCACGGAGATCGAGGTAAGCCGGCTGCTCGGCGCCACCGACAGCTTCATCCAGCGACCTTTTCTTTACTACGGGCTCCTGCTGGGTCTCGGCGGCGGCATTGTGGCCTGGCTGCTGGTTAGCGTCGCCGCACTCTGGTTGCGCGCGCCCCTCGGCGAACTGGTGAGGCTGTATGACCTCACTCTCGTCCTCCAGCCACTTGACGCGCGCGACTCGGCCCTGCTGCTGGCCTTCGCCGCCGGCCTCGGCTGGCTGGGGGCGCTGATCTCGCTGCGCCAGCACCTCAGGCAAAACTGAACGCTTTGTATAACGACGCAGCAGCCGTAGCTAAAAAACCCCACATCAGGTCTGGCACGACCAACAACACTGGAACGGAACCGATTATTCGGGCGATAATATGCAAATGAATGAAGAACAACCCATCGAGCAGCCTGTGGCAGACCCCGCGCCCGACGAGCAACCGCCGGCAGAACCGGTTCGCAATGAACCGCAGGCACCAGACCCGCGGCGGCGCCTGCGCGAGTTGCTGGCGATTCCCGACCATCAGCGCACCGATGCCATCTGGGACGAGATTATCGAGCTTGAGATCTGTCTGGCGCCGGGCAACCGGGTTCAGGGGTCGCCGGGAGCCCAGCCGGAACCGGGACGACGTCAAGGTTCCGGCCAAGGACAGGGACGACGCCCGGAGCAGGCGAGGCGGCAGGACCCGGTTCCGGGAGCCAAACCTTCAAAGCGCTTTTTCAAAAAGTCGAAGCGCCCGCCCGGCGCCCCTCCAAAAACCGGAAGCTGACCCGTCGCTGTTCGATTCGGGCGACCTGATCCCGCCAAGGCGTTGCCGTCATGGCTCGCCCCGGCAGTCATCACACAGCGGTCCCGTGAGATTCAGGCAATTCCCGACAAAATCCATCGGGAACTTCCTCGACTTTTAGCACTCTCAGCGAAGGAGTGCTAATATTGTGTCCAAGGAGGTCGTACCGTGAGTCATACCGTGTCTCTTGACCATTTACCGATGCTCGCCACCAGCGGCAGCATCGAGGCGTTCATTTCGGCCGCGAATCGCGTACCGATGTTGAGCGAGGCTGAAGAGCAGTCCCTCGCCCGCCGCTTTCGCGAGGAAGACGATCTGGATGCAGCGCGCCAGTTGGTGACATCCCATCTGCGCCTGGTGATCGCGATTGCGCGCGGCTATCTGGGCTATGGCTTACCGCACGCCGACCTCATTCAGGAAGGCAACATCGGCCTGATGAAGGCCGTCAAGCGCTTCGATCCCGATCGCGGCGTCCGTCTGGTGTCTTTTGCCATGCACTGGATCAAGGCCGAGATTCATGAGTACATCCTGAAGAACTGGCGTTTGGTCAAGATCGCCACGACCAAGGCACAGCGCAAGCTGTTCTTCAATCTGCGCAGCATCAAGGCGGCTCTGGCCCAGGACTCGAATTCACGGCAGGGCTTCAACACGCTGGGTGCGGAAGAAGTGACCGCAGTCGCCAAGCGGCTCGGCGTCAAGCCG
>JANMTA010000029.1:0-1878 GCA_031389965.1 Betaproteobacteria bacterium | reverse complement strand
ACTCGGCCAGTCCTACCGCGGCGAGCGCGCCGAAGTCATGCCTTTCATCGGCAAGACGGTGGATACCGAACTCTCCGGCAACATCATCGATCTGTGCCCGGTCGGTGCGCTGACCTCGAAGCCTTTCCGCTTCTCCGCCCGTACCTGGGAACTGTCCCGGCGCAAGTCAGTCAGCCCGCATGACGGCCTGGGCAGCAACCTGATCGTGCAGACCAAGAACGACCGCGTGATGCGCGTATTGCCGTTGGAAAACGAAGACATCAACGAGTGCTGGCTGACGGACAAGGAGCGTTTTTCCTATCAGGGCCTGAATTCGGCCGAGCGGCTGACCAGGCCGATGGTGAAGCAGGGCGGGGAATGGAAGGAGGTCGACTGGAGCGTCGCCCTCGATTACGCCGCGCATGCCCTGCGCGATGTGGCCAAGACCCATGGCGGTGCAGCCATCGGCGGCCTGTTGAGTCCGCATGCCACGCTGGAAGAAATGTATCTGGCGCAGAAGCTGCTGCGCGGCCTGGGCAGCGAGAACATCGATTTCCGCCTGCGCCACAGTGATTTTTCCGCCGACGGCCAGCGCAAGGGCACACCCTGGCTGGGCATGAAGATCGCCGACATCGAGCGCCTCGATCGCGTGCTGGTGGTCGGTTCCTTCCTGCGCAAGGATCATCCGCTGATTGCCGAGCGCCTGCGCCAGTCGGCCAAGCGGGGTGCTCAAGTCAGTATCCTGCACAGTGCCGACGACGATCTGCTGATCAAACTTGCGACGCGCGCCATTGTCGCGCCATCGCAACTGCCTGCCACCTTGGCAGAGATCGTCAAGGCGGTCGCCGACCTCAAGGGCATGGCTGCAGATGCTGCACTCGGAAAAGTCGGCGCTGGCGACACGGCGAAAAAGATTGCGGCGAGCCTGGTTTCCGGAAGCGAGGGTGGCAAATGCGCGGCGATTCTCCTCGGCAACTTTGCCCAGCAGCATCCGCAGGCGGCGACCCTAAACGCCTTGGCCCAGCAATTGGCCGGGCTGCTCGGCGGCAGCTTCGGCTTCCTCGGCGAAGCTGCCAACAGTGTTGGCGGCTACGTGGCCAAGGCGGTACCCGGCACTGCCGGGCTGAATGCCGCGGCGATGCTGAAGGACCCACGCCAGGCCTATGTGGTGGTCGGCGCCGAGCCCGAACTGGATTGCGCAGACGGCGCCCAGGCACTGGCCTCGCTGGCCAAGGCCGCCGCTGTGGTGGTCTTGAGCCCCTTCAAGTCGCAGGCCATGCTCGATTACGCCGCGGTACTGTTGCCGGTCTCGCCCTTCTCCGAAACCTCGGGCACCTTCGTCAATACCGAAGGTCGCGTGCAGAGCTTCCATGCCGCTACCAAACCCTTGGGCGAGACTCGCCCGGCGTGGAAGGTGCTGCGCGTGCTGGGCAATCTGCTGGCCTTCAACGGTTTTGAATTCAACAGCAGCGAGGATGTGCGTGCCGAAGCGATGGGCGGCAAGCCCGAGTTTGTTTCCGGCCTGGACAACGGCATCGACGGCATCGCGCTGAACCTGACGGCTGTGGCCGGTGGCATTGAGCGCGTCGCCGATGTACCCATCCATTTTGCCGACCCCCTGGTGCGGCGCGCTTGCGCCCTGCAGCAGGCGGCCGATTCCGCCGCCCCCGCCGCGCGCATGAACGCTGCGATGCTGGCGAAACTCGGTCTTGTTGCGGGCGGCAACGCAAGAGTCGGCGCCGGCGCTACGGCGAACGTGACACTTCCGGCGCAGCTTGATGCCGGTCTGCCAGATGGCGTGGTGCGTGTCGCCGCGGCGCATGCGGCGACGCAGGCGCTCGGTCCGATGTCCGGCGTCCTGAGCGTGGAGAAGGCGTGATGGAAGCCACTGTCCTCAAC
>JANMTA010000575.1:0-3095 GCA_031389965.1 Betaproteobacteria bacterium | reverse complement strand
GCCTGGATTGCCGCGCCCAGCGCCACCACCTTCTCGGGATCGAGGTTGTTGAGCGGCTCCTGCTTGAACAGTTCGGCCACCGCATGCTGGATCTGCGGCATTCGCGTCGAACCGCCGACCATGACCACGCCGCGCACGTCGGCCACGGTGAGGCCGGCATCGCGCAAGACCTTCTTGGTCGGCGCTATGGTTTTCTGCACCAGCGTGCGCGAGATCTCTTTGAATATTTCGGTCGTCAGCACCAGATCGACATACTCGTTGCTGCGCAGCTTGACCGTGATCGGCACCCGACCATGCTGCGACAGCTGCTCCTTGGCTTCACGGGCGCGCATTTGCAGCAAGCGCACGTCCTGCAGCGACAGCGGCGCGAGTTTTGCCTGCTCGATGATCCAGCAGAACACCCGATGATCGAAGTCGTCGCCGCCAAGGGCGGAATCACCGCCGGTGGCCATGACCTCGAAGACGCCTTTCGACAGGCGCAGGATGGAAATGTCGAAGGTGCCACCACCGAGGTCGAACACGGCGTAGATGCCTTCGGCCGAATTGTCCAGGCCATAGGCAATGGCGGCCGCCGTCGGTTCGTTGAGCAGGCGCAACACGTTGATGCCGGCGAGGCGTGCCGCATCCTTGGTGGCCTGGCGTTGCGCGTCGTCAAAATAGGCCGGCACGGTGATCACGGCGCCGGTCAGTTCGCCGCCCAGCGAGGCCTCGGCACGATTGCGCACCGTCTTCAGGATCTCTGCCGAGATTTCGACGGGACTCTTGATGCCGGCAATGGTCTTCAGCTTGACCATGCCTTCGGTATCGATGAAGTCGTAGGGCAGGGTTTCGATGTGCGCGATGTCATGCCTGCCGCGGCCCATGAAGCGTTTTACCGAAACAATGGTGTTCTTCGGATCGATCGACTGCTTCGCTTCCGCGCCGTAGCCCACCTCGACGTTGCCATCGGCCGCATAGGCAACCACCGAAGGCAGCAGCGGCCGCCCCTGCACGTCATTGAGCACCACGCTCATGCCGCTGCGGACGGTCGCTACCAGCGAGTTGGTGGTACCGAGGTCGATGCCCACCGCAAGACGATGCTCGTGGGGTGCCGCGGAATCTCCCGGCTCCGCTATTTGAAGTAGTGCCATGTCTTTCTTTTACGCAGTGACGGCTTCGAGCGCGTCGTCGATTTCGTTCAGCAGTTTTTCCTGAAACATCAGTTGTCGTACCAGATTGGCCGCCGCGTCCAGATCGCGAGTCACGTCGATCAAATCTGCCAGCCGTTCGTAATCAGTCCTTATCTCACCCAACAGACGGACGCGAACCGCATCCAGCGCGTCTTCGTCGGCCGCCCCCCGGGCTTCTTCCACGGCTTCACGCAGTTCCATCTGGCTCATCAGGAATTCCGCAGGCATTGCCGTATTGCTCTCGATTTGCGGATCGTGGCCCAGCAGTTGCAGCAGATAGCGCGCGCGCCTGCCCGGCGACTTCAGGGTCTGGAAGGCCTCGTTGATCCGCGTTGCCCATTGCATGGCAAGCCGCCGGTCGGCCTCGGACCCATGCGCGTGCTTGTCCGGATGCACCCGGGACTGGATTGCGCGAAAGGCATTGTCGAGGCTTTCCAGATCGAGCGCCTGCACTTGCGGCAGACCAAACAGCGTGAAGTGATCGGCAGCGAAATTCAGGTCGAACGTGGTCATCGCGAGTCGGTCAGGCGAGCATCAGGTATTGAAGGACTCGCCGCAGCCGCACGCATCTTTCACGTTCGGGTTGTTGAACTTGAAACCCTCGTTGAGGCCCTCGCGAGCATAGTCGAGCTCGGTGCCGGACAGATAGGGCAGGCTCTTGGGATCGACCAGCACCTTGACGCCGTGACTGAGGAACTCGATGTCCTCGGAATTGGAGGCATCGGCGAATTCCAGCTTGTAGGCCATGCCCGAGCAACCCGAGGTGCGCACGCCGAGACGGATGCCGATGCCCTTGCCGCGCTTGGCGATGTATTTGGCGATGTGGTCCGCGGCGCGCGCGCTGAGGGTCACCGGACTGGCGCTCTCGCTACCCTGCCAGCCAGTCGGCGGAACTTCGGAAATGACGGCGGTATCGGCCGCGGGTGTAGTGCAGGCACTCATTGCTCAGGCTCCCTGTTTCTTTTTGTAGTCGGCCACGGCGGCCTTGATCGCGTCCTCGGCAAGGATCGAACAGTGGATCTTGACCGGCGGCAACGCAAGTTCTTCGGCGATCTGCGTGTTCTTGATGTCCAGCGCCTGGTCCAGGGTCTTGCCCTTGACCCATTCGGTCACCAGAGACGACGAGGCGATCGCCGAACCGCAGCCGTAGGTCTTGAACTTGGCATCTTCGATGATGCCATCCTTGCCGACCTTGATCTGCAGTTTCATGACATCGCCACAGGCCGGCGCGCCGACCATGCCGGTGGCGACACCTTCGTCGTCCTTGCCAAAGGAACCCACATTGCGCGGGTTTTCGTAGTGATCCAGTACTTTTTCGCTGTATGCCATGATGCAACTCCTTAAGTATTTCTGACTAGTCACCCCCGCCCTCGGGGCGGGGGCCGGGGGGTGGGTTCTTCAATTTGCCCAAAGGGCAGCACATTGATTCGGCAAGCCGAATCAATGCGCTGCCCAATGGACGGTGCTGAGATCGACACCCTCCTTGTACATCTCCCAGAGCGGGGAGAGGTCGCGCAACTTGCCCAGTTTGTCGTGCAGCAGCTTGATGGTGAAATCGACATCCTCCTGCGTCGTGAAGCGACCCAGCGTGAAGCGGATCGAACTGTGCGCCAGTTCGTCCGAACGGCCCAGCGAACGCAGCACGTAAGAAGGTTCCAGGCTGGCCGAGGTGCAGGCCGAACCGCTCGACACGGCGATGTCCTTGATCGCCATGATCAGCGACTCGCCTTCGACGAAGTTGAAGCTGACGTTGAGGTTGTGCGGCACGCGCTGCTCGATGTCGCCGTTGATGTAGGTTTCCTCGATATCCATCAGGCCCTTGAGCAGCCTGTCGCGCAGCATGCGGATACGCTCGTTCTCGGTAGCCATTTCGACGCGCGCCAGGCGGAAACTTTCGCCCATGCCGATGATCTGGTGCGTCGCCAG
>JANMTA010000569.1:0-5071 GCA_031389965.1 Betaproteobacteria bacterium | reverse complement strand
GCCGGCGGCAATGACGTCGTCCATCATCACGCCGAAGCCGTTCTTGATCTGCGTGTCGAAGAACCGGGCCGGCTCCGGCTTGACGATGTCATAGAAGCGGAACCAGAGGAAGGCGGCGAGTTGCCACAGCAGTTCGGGCGGCGTGAACATCAGTACCGCCCAGAAGGGCACGATTTCATCCCAGACGATGGCGCCGTGATCGACCACGCCCAGCGCGCGCCCCGTGATCTGGCAGGCGGCGACGCCGACGGCGAAGGCCAGCAGCAAAAAGATCGCCAGCGCCAGGTCGCTTTCCAGATACATGCGCAGCAACGGATAGGTGAGCCAGGCGAAAGCGGTGCCCACGGTTCCGGGGGCGAAACGCGAGAGGCCGCTGCCCATGCCGCAGGCGATGAAATGCGCCGGGTGGTGGAACAGAAATTTCAGCGCTGGCGCGGGCAGTCTGGTCACGACGACTAGCCTAGGATACCGTCCCGGCCCAAGGGGGCCGGGACATATCCGCAGGGGATACCGTCCCCGCTTCCAGCGGGGACATAAAATGATCGAAGCCGCGCCGGGCGGGAGTGATGTCCTTGCCATCCGCGTCGCAGAGGACGAGTTCGCCGGGCGGACCGCTGACGATCTCGCCAATGCGGGTCAGCGACAGTTGAAGTTCACCGGCCAGAGCCCAGATGTCGGCGTCGGACGCTGCAGCGGCGGTGAACAGCAGTTCGTAGTCGTCGCCCCCGGCCAGCAGGCAATTGCGCTCCAGTCCGGCGGCGGGCAGCCCAGGGATCTGCAAGCGGGCGGCGACTGCCGACTGTTCGAGGATATGACCCAGATCGGCCAGCAGGCCGTCGGACACATCGATCGCGGCGCTGGCGATGCCGTGCAGCGCCAGACCGAGAGTGACTCGTGGTTGCGGGCGGTGCAGTGCGGCGAGGCACTCCGCGCGGCGCGGTTCGGTCAGCGTGGTGCGGCCTTGTAGGTGCGCCAGCCCTAGCGCGGCCAGCCCGGGCCGGCCGGATACCCAGATCGAATCGCCGGACCTGGCCCCTGAGCGGCGCAAGGCCTGCCCGGCGCTGACTTCGCCGAGGATGGTGACGCAAAAGGCGCGCGGGCCGCGCGTGGTGTCGCCGCCGATCAAGTCGATACCAAACTCATCGGCGCACGCAAAGAAGCCGCGGGCGAATTCATCGAGCCATTGAAAGGTTGGCGCTGGGCGAAGCAGGGGTTTCGCGGAGCACTGCTCCGCGCCTGCGTAGCCGGCCGTGGCGGGCACGGTGATGCCGAGCGTTGCCCAGCGTGGCTGCGCACCCATTGCCGCGATGTCCGAGATATTTACCGCGAGGCATTTCCAGCCCAGCGCCTCGGCATTGGTATCGGCGAGGAAATGCGTGCCCTCGACCAGCATGTCGGTAGAGACGACCAGCTCCCGGCCGGGTGTCGGCGCGATCAGCGCGCCGTCGTCGCCGACGCCGAGCAGCGTGTGGGAGGTGCTGCGCGTGAAATAGCGCGCGATGAGTTCGAATTCCGATGGCACGGAATCAGGGCTTTCGAATCTCTGCAGCCCGGAGATCGGCGGCCAACTTGTCCAGCACGCCATTGACGAACTTGTGGCCGTCGGTGCCGCCAAAGGTTTTGGCCAGTTCGATGGCTTCGTTGATGATCACGCGGTAGGGCGTTTCCGGGTGGAGCTTGAGTTCGCAGGCGCCCAGCAGCAGGATGCAGCGCTCGATCGGCGAGACTTCGTCCCAGCTGCGGTCGATATGCGGCGCCAGCTCGGCCTTGAACAGCTCGGCCTGCTGCCGCGTTTCGCCGAGCAGGGTAGTGTAGAGCTGGCTGTCAGCCTTGTCGAAGCCGGCCACGCCTTCCGCCTGGACCTGAATCGCCGCTTCATCCTGGCCCGCCACTTGCCACTGGTAGAGTCCCTGGATGACGAATTCGCGCGCGCGCCGCCGCGGCGACTTGCTGCTGCTCATTACTTCAGTGCCTTCAGAAGATTCGCCATTTCGATAGCCGCCTGCGCGGCTTCGGTGCCTTTTTGCACCATGCGCACCAGGGCCTGGTCGTCGTTTTCTGTGGTCAGTACTGCGTTCGCAATCGGAATGCCGGTATTGAGCTGCACGTCGGTGATGCCGCGCGCCGACTCGTTGGAGACGATTTCGAAATGATAGGTTTCGCCGCGGATCACGGCGCCCAATGCCACCAGCGCATCGAAGCGGCCGCTTTGGGCCATGGCCTGCAGCGTCAGCGGCAGTTCCAGCGCGCCGGGCACGGTGGTGCAGCTGATGTCGGCATCGGCCACGCCGAGGCGCGCCAGTTCGCTGAGGCAGCCCGAGCGCAGGCCGGCGCCGATGTCCTCGTTGAAACGGCTTTGCACGACGCCGACGCGCAGGCCGCGGCCGGAAAGATTGGGTTCGAGTTCGCGAATAGTCATTTGAGTGCCCTCCCCCCGTTCCACGGCCGGCACTGCATTGCCGGCCGGCTGCGGCGGCGCGGAGCAGTGCTCCGCGAAACCCCGCCTACGCCCCCCTGCCCATGGCCGGGGGTGACGGCGGTTCGCCGCTGCGCGGCTCCATGTGGTGACTGGCGTTCCACGGCCGGCTTTGCACAGCCGGCCGGCTTCGGCGGCGCGAAGCAGTGCTTCGCGAAACCCCGCCTTCGCCCCTTCGGGCGGCCGTGAGGGACGCTCATGCCGTTTTCTCCCCGGCCGGCGTGTAGTAGCCGGTGATCTCCAGGCCGAAGCCGGCCATGCTCGGCATCTTGCGCGGGCTGGACATCAGGCGCATCCGGCCGACGCCGACTTCGCGCAGGATTTGCGCGCCGATGCCATAGATGCGCGGGTCCCAGGTATAGGCCGGTCGCTCCGTGCGTTCGCTCTTCAGCGCCGCCAGCAAGGCGTTGCCGGTTTCCGCCCGATGCAGCAGCACCAGCACTCCGCGCCCTTCTTCGGCGATCTTGCGCAGGGCAAAATCGACGCTGTAGGTGTGGCCGCGGCTGCCGTGGTCGAGGAAATCCAGCACGCAGACGGCTTCATGCACGCGCACCAGGGTCTCGTCCGCGGCAGTAATCTCGCCGCGGGACAGCGCCAGATGCACGTCGCCGCTGCTGCGGTCGGCAAAGGCGCGCAGACGGAAGGCGCCCTGCGCGCACTCGACATTCTTGTCGGCGACGCACTCGATGAGCTTTTCGGTTTCCGAGCGATGGTGGATCAGGTCGCGGATGGTGCCGATCTTGAGGCTGTGCTCCCGTGCAAATTCGAGCAGGTCGGGCAGCCGCGCCATGCTGCCGTCGTCCTTAAGTATTTCGCAGATCACCGCGGCCGGCGTGCATCCCGCCAGTTGCGCGAAGTCGCAGCCGGCTTCGGTGTGGCCGGCGCGCACCAGCACGCCGCCGTTCTGTGCCATCAGCGGAAAAATGTGGCCGGGCTGGACGATGTCGGCCGGGCTCGCGTTTTTTGCCACGGCAGCCTGCACCGTGCGCGAGCGGTCCTGCGCCGAAATGCCGGTGGTGACACCTGTCGCAGCTTCGATCGAGACGGTGAATGCCGTGCCGTGCTGCGCCTTGTTGTCGCGCACCATCAGCGGCAACTCGAGCTGACGGCAGCGCTCTTCCGTCAGCGTCAGGCAGATCAGGCCACGGCCCCACTTGGCCATGAAATTGATCGCTTCGGGCGTCACATGCTCGGCGGCCAGGACCAGGTCGCCCTCGTTTTCGCGGTCTTCCTCGTCGACCAGGATGACCATGCGGCCCGCGCGCAGGTCGGCAACGATATCGAGAACGGGGCTGATGCTCATGGTGAAAGTCTCTGGCGGAAGAAGCCGCGCATTTTACGCCGCGCCGGCGCTCAGCATGCGCTCGACGTAGCGTGCGATCAGGTCGATCTCCAGATTGACCCGGGCGCCGGGGTGCAGGCGCTGCAGCGTGGTTACTTCCACCGTGTGCGGGATCAGGTTGATCGAGAAGCGGCGGCCCTTGACACGGTTGGTGGTGAGCGAGACACCATCGACCACGATCGATCCCTTGCGCGCAATGTACTTTGCCAGGCCCTTCGGCGCCCTGATCACCAGTTCATGTGATTCGCCGACCGGCTCGAATTTCTCCACCTCGCCGACGCCGTCGACGTGGCCCGAGACGAGGTGGCCGCCGATGAAGTCGGACAGGCGCATGGCCTTCTCGAGATTCACTTCGCCGCCCGCTGCATCGAGTCCGATGGTGCAGTCCAGCGTCTCGCGCGAGACATCGACCTGGTAGCTGTTCTTCTTCTTCGCGATCACCGTCAGGCAGACGCCGCCGTGGGCGATCGAGTCGCCCAGCGCGACATCGGCGAGTTTGAGGCCAGGGGCCTCGACGGTGAGGCGCAGGCCCTTTTCCAGTGGCTGGACGTGGCTGATTTTTCCTACGGCGGTGATGATGCCCGTGAACATGGGAATTCCCGAGGAATTGGTTTAGCGCAGCACGCGCTCGAGGGTGGGCAGGAACTTTTCGGCGCTCTGGAAGCCGATCACGCGCAGATCGACCAGCTCGCGGCCGCCGGCGTCATAAAAGATAATGCCCGGCGGGCCGAACAGGCCGAAGCGCTTCAGCAGCACCTTGTCGGCTTCGTTGTTGGCAGTGACATCGGCCTGCAGCAGAACCATCTGTTTCATGCGCGCGGCAACCTTGGCATCGGCGAAGGTGAAGCGCTCCATTTCCTTGCAGCTCACGCACCAGTCGGCATAAAAGTCCAGCATCACCGGCTTGCCCGCCGCCTTCGCTGCGGCGAGCCTGGCATCCAGTTGTGCCACCGATGCGACGCGCTCGAAAGCCGGTCCGTGTGCTTCGGCGGCCACGCCGCCGCGCAGGAAGCCGAGCGGCTGCAGCGGATCTTTCGCGCCGCCCAGCACGCCCATCAGCATCGCCGCGCCGCCCAGCAGCAGCACCACGCCGAGGCCCTTGCCCAGGCGTTGCCAGCCGTGAGCATGCGGCGGCAGCGGGTCCAGCGCATGCAGGTAGATCGCCGGGATCACCAGCAGCAGCGCCCAGCCGAACATCTGCAGCCACAGCGGAATGACCGGAGAGATCAGCCACAGTGCGGTGGCCAGCATGA
>JANMTA010000563.1:0-18296 GCA_031389965.1 Betaproteobacteria bacterium | reverse complement strand
GGCATCCTGGCGGCGTAGAAAGCCTCGATCACGGTCAGGGCGTCCGGCGTCAGCGGGCTGTGGAAGCACTGCACCAGCAGCAGTTCGCCATAGCGGTCGATGGTCAGGCCGGGATGGCCCTCGACGCTGCCGTGGAACAGGCGGTAGGCGTCCGTTTGCTCGGCGTGCAGCCGCGCTATCAGGTCTGTGCGCGCGTCGAGCGCGGCGGCAAGCAGGGGGAGGAGGGTAGCGGACATGGGGGATTCCAAGCAGGGGTTCCACGAACACCGGGAGCGGCAAGCGCGGAAAAGGGCAACATCTTACGCGCAAGTGGGTGCTAAGTCGCCGTGTTGTCAGCGCCGACTATTGGTGGTGATCGGCGAAATGATCGCGCAGCACCGCAAGAATCGCTTCCTGGTTGCGCAGGCAGGAAGGGGCGTCGGGTTTTTCCAAGGTCGGCTCTAGTAGCCGCGTCGGTAAGTGCTGGCCGGATCCTTCGGCGGCGGTGTATCGGCCGGTTGTGCGGCACGGGCTTCAGTCACCAGCTTCTGCACATTGTTGCCCGTCAGGCTCCCGAGGAAGGCGACGAGGGCCTGCTTTTCTGTCGCGGAGAGGCCGAGCGGCTTGAGCAATGGATCCTTCTGCGGATTGTCGATGCCGCCGCGGTCGTAGAATTCCACTACATCCTCCAGCGTGGCGAGCGAGCCGTCATGCATGTAGGGCGAGGTTAACGCGACGTTGCGCAATCCCGGCGTGCGGTAGGCCCAGGAGTCCGCAGGGTCGAGGGTCACTTCATAGCGTCCGACGTCGGGCAGCGGCTGCTCGAAAGAGCCCAGCGCTTTGTCCTCGACCTCGACGAACTTACCCGGCGCCAGTTGCACGCGGTGTGTCTTCGGCAGCCCCATGCTATGCGCGTAGCCGATGCCGGTGTTGTGAAAGCGGTTGTCGGTAAGCAGAGCGTGCTTTTCTCCCGCCAGATGGCAGGCGCTGCAGCCGGCCTTGCCGCTGAACAGGCGAAACCCAGCCTGTTCAGCGGCCGTCAGCGCGCTCTGTTCCTTGCCGTAGTGCCAGCGGTCGAAGCGCGAATTGGCGGAAACCAACGTGCGTTGATAGGCGGCCAGCGCATGGCCAACCGTCAACAGATCGGGGCCGCGCCCGGCGAAGGCCTTCTCGAAGCGGCCGGCATATTCGGGCAATACCTTGATTTTCTCGATCACGTAGCCGATGGAGGGATTGGCCATTTCGTTTCCGGCGAGCAACGGCCCCCAGGCCTGATTTTCCAGGCTGAACTCGCGACCGTCGTGGAATAGCTGCTCGACATAGGCGACGTTGTATACCGTAGGCGCATTGCGGCGAATGGTCTGACCCTCGAGGCCGACGGCGGTGCGCAGTTCATTGGAGGTGAAGCCCTGCTCGGGCACGTGGCACATGGCACAGGACAGGGTGTTGTTGTGCGAAAGCCGGCGATCCATGAACAGCGTTCGTCCGAGTTCGATCTTCGCCTGCGTCAGCGGATTGTCGGGCGGTAGTGGAACGGCTGGCAGGCCAAGTGGCAGCACCAGGCTGACCGATGCATTGTCCGGCGCGCCGGGCCGTTCGCAGGAAGACAGGACCAGCATCCAGAGCAGCAGGATGCCCGCCAGGCGCGTCATTTCAGCCTGACTCCGTCTTCCATTAGAAGCGTCTTGATGTCGTTCAGCACCATCGGCGCCAGGAGATAGTCGGTCGTGTATATCTCGCGCACCATGCGCTGCCGGTCGATGAGGAATACCTTCAATGCATGACTGTAGGTACCGACCGGTTTGCCGGTGGCCTTGTCGATGTCCACCCCGACGTCCTGGCCGAAACCACTGAGGATCGGCAGCAGTTCGCGGCGCGAGCGCGTGGTCAGGAAATCCCAGGCCAGGTGCTGCGCCGCGCCAGCGTGCGCATGCCCGCCGTGCTCGTGTCCGTAATGGGCGAGGGCTTGGGGCGTGTCGCGCTCCGGATCGAAAGAGAGGCTGACGAAACCAACTCGACCGCGGGTTTTCGGCAGTTTTTCGAGTTCGTCCTTGACCGTGTGCATGACGGTAAAGGCATAGGGGCAACCGTTCGGATCGGCGCAGGAGGCGTACATGAAGGCCAGCAGGGTAACCCGGCCCCGGGTGAATTCCGCCAGGCGGCGGCGCTTGCCTTCGCCATTAAGCACGGCACCGTCCGTTGCCGGCTGGATTCTCTCCAGCTTGTAGCTGCCGGCCGGCGGAGGCACGAAGTCCATGCGCGGTGCGGCCGGCGCGATGCCGGCCAACAGCCACCCCAGGCAGAGAAATCCGCCTCGAGTGAGGAGACGGGTGCTGCGCGGCAGGGAGGAGAACGCCATTCGCTACGGTTTTCTCGCCAGCAGCGTGGGCAGTGTCTGCGCCGACGCCAGCGGCTTGAGGGTGGACAGATCGCGCGCCTGGAACTTCATGTGGTGGGCGCGACCGAGCTTCTCCTTGTAGAAGTCGATCTCGAAGGCAAGCTTGAGATCCTTGCCGTCCCAGTTGTACAGTTTCAGGAACTGCTCGTCGTCCTTGCCCTTCTTGTCCCAGTTGCCCAGCAGCGAGGAGGTGAAATACACGCGCTTGCCGTCGTAACTTTGCGACACCATGTTGACCTGGGAACCGATTTTCTTGGTAAACGCTTCCTTGGGTTTCATCGGGTCGGACATGTCCCAGTAGCGTGTGGTGCCGTCCATGAAAGTATTGATCCACATACCACGGCCGTCGGCGGTGATGCTGATATCCACGGGCAGCGGAATCTTGGCCGGATCGCCGATGGTGGCGACGTCCTTGACCTGCCATTCGCCCTTGGCGTCCTGCTTGTAGATCCATATCTTGGAGGTCAGTGCGGTGGTGGTCACGGCCCAGTTGTCGCCCGTTTTCCACGACCAGCGTACTTCCAGCGGCGCGCCCGGCGTCTGGAAAACCTTGAGCGGTTTCATGGTCTTCATATCCCACATGACGGAGGTGTTGCCGAAGCGCTTCATGGCCTCGGGGTCCTTCACCATCTTGCCCAGATCCATCATGTAATTGTTCCATCCCGTGAAGGACGAGGTAAGGAACACATTCTTTGCCGGATTGATGGCCGCATCGTAACCGTAGCCGTCGCCGCCACCGTCCTTGGGCATCGCGTAGTGCGAAACATAGCCGCCCTTGTTGTTATAGACGACCACGCCCGTCTCTCCGCCATGGTCCTTGTTGTTGGACAAGGGTGTGATCATCATGCGGCCTGGCATCGCGATGAAGGAGTGTGGCCCGACGAAACCGGTCTTCTGTACGAAGTCGGTGATGGTCTTGGTCAGTTTCGGCTTGGCCGGATTGGTGCCTATGTCGAAGATGTAGATCTTGTTCGAATCAAGCGCTCCGCCCCAGAGATAGCGGCGGTCGTCCGACAGGCCGACGTGATGGACTTCGCCACGGCCGCCCAGCGATAGTTTGTGGATGATCTTGCCGTAGGTCTTGGATTTCGGATTGACGTCCACGGTGACCAGTTTGTCGGAACCGTCGCCGACCCCCTTGACGCCCAGGGTCCAGACGTAGACCAGATCCTCCTGCCCCTTGATCAACGGCGTGTAGGGCGAGCAACTGGTCTCGTCGGCGAATGCCGGCACAGCTGCCAGAACGGCCGACACTGCGACCGTCAGTGCAATTCTTCGGCATTGGCCTTTTGCATGCGTCGTGTTTTCCATGCTGCTCTCCTCCGATGGGTAGTACTGCTTTTTTGGCGCTGTGTTATTTGCCGGAGAGGACACAAGCGCGGATACCCCTGGGGCAATTTGTTGGATTGACGGTGTCAGCTGTCTATTTGCAGAGCAATGTACCAGAGTGCCGGCGCAGATTGCAAATGGCAGCATTGTCAGCGCCGACTCTTGCTCCGAATCGCAATCGCCTATCGCGTGGCGTCGGCTTCGACGGCGATCAGGTGACTGCTGCCCGCCTTCTCCCGCAGCAATCTAAGGTAGGATTCACGGGTCATGGACTAGGAAGATCACAGTGGCTGTTAACCCGAGAACCCCAGTAAATATTCGAGTCGCATTCCCGACGCCATACACCGACAAGGCCGAGTTCCTGATTACCCTCGACCGCTCGCGCCACACGGAAGGACAGATTGCGGCCTGCCTGCAGAGCGGCTGGCTTTACGAGCATTTCACCAGCTGGGTCATGACCGGCCTGCTGCGTCCGGGCGATGTCGCCGTCGATGTCGGTGCTCATGTCGGCTACTACACGCTGCTGATGCGCACCCTGGTCGGCGAAGCCGGTTCCGTTCATGCGGCGGAGCCGCTGCCGCAGAGCTACTCTGCGTTGGTCAACAACGTCCGGATCAACGGCTATTCAAACGTCGTCTGTGCCGCGCTGGCGATCAGCGATCGGAACGGCCGCGCCCGATTCCAGCTCGACCCCCGCAACGAAGGCGAATCCCACCTTGCGGCAGTGACGGCGGACAGCGCCGGCGGCGATGCCACGATCGAGATCGAAACGGCGAGCCTTGATACATGGCTTGGCAGCATGGAGCGCGCGCCGCGCCTGCTCAAGCTCGACGCCGAGGGTTGCGAGGTTCGTATCCTGCGCGGCGGCGAAGCGTTCTTCAAGTCCCGCCTACCGGACGCGGTCGTCTGTGAAATCAACCCGCCGGCCCTGCAGCGTTTCGGCGCAGACGAGATGTCCCTGCGTGCGGATTTCGCCGGACTCGGCTATGACAGCTACCTGATCAATGTCGCCAACGACGGTCCGTACGATCTGTGCCAGGGCGCCATCCTGAGGCCATTTGCCGCCGATGAACAGGTCAGGGTCAACGTTGTCCACAACTTGCTGTTCTGCCGACCCGGGGTGGTTCCCACGGGCTTGGGCATCTAGCTGCGGTTTCGAGCATATTTTGAGCCGGCCTCGTCTGAGAAAACAGGCTCCTGCCCACCCGAGCGTCCGGTACACTACCGATGAATCCAGCTGAAGCCGCTCGCCTCGATACCGACCTTCGCCAGTTGCTTGCTCGGACTTGGGCTCCGAAGAGCTGCAAGGTTTGCGGCCGGTTGGAGCTGCGCCTTGCAGGTCAGGTCGATTTCAATCGCGTGGACCTTGTCCCGCCGCCGTTTCCGGCCGCCGGCATTCCGGTCGAGTACTGGCAGTGCGAGTCCTGCGGCTTTGCCTGGGCGCCGGCATTCGACGACTGGTCAGAGGCGCATTTCGCCCGATTCATCTACAACGAAGACATCGTCCTGGTCGAAACTCCGGAAAACGCCGCCGCGCGTTGCGCGAACATTGCGGCCATTCTGCGCGTATGGTTCGGCGACTATCCGTCGACCACCCGCTTCCTCGATTACGGCTGCGGGCCGGGACTCCTGGTCGAGGCGCAGCGCAGCGCGGGCTTTTCAGCCGACGGGTACGATCGTTTCAACCCGTGCTTTGCCGCGCGGCCGCAAGGTCCATTCGATGTCATCACCTGCTTCGAAGTGATGGAACACATCAACGCCATCGACCCGACGGTCGACGACATGCTTTCGTTTCTCGCGCCGGCAGGCATGCTTGTCCTTGGTACCTTTCTTGCTGCCCGTCCGATGGCCGGCGATTGGTGGTATTGCTCTCCGCGGGCCGGCCACATTTCCTTCTGGACCTTTCCCGCCCTGAGCATGGTTTTCAATAAACGGAAACTCAATGTCGCCAGCGATGGAAAAATGTTTAGCTTCGTATTTCCGGACGAGGCCAAAAGTCGCGTCATGAAGATCTTTGCGCCGTAGTGAAAGATCGTCGGGACATGGGGCCGCATCTCACTCCCGCCAGGCTGCTGGCGGCCTTGCAGGAGGCCATCGCCCTCCACAACGGCGGCCGGCTGGACGAGGCGGATGCGGTCTATCGCGAGGTTCTGCGGCAGGCGCCCCGGCATCCGGACGCCCTGCACCTGCGCGCGCTGGTCTGTCATGCCAAAGGCAATTTCGCGGAAGCCGCGCAGCTCGCCGAAGCGGCCATTGCCGTCGCGCCGCGGCAGGCAAATTTTCACAATACGGCCGGCGAAGCCCGGCGTCGCCTGGGCCAACTGGATCAGGCCCGCAAACTGCTCGCCGAGGCCGTCCGGCTGGACCCGGCGCTGGCCATGGCGCACCACAACCTGTCCATGGTCTGTTGGGTTGAAGGGCGCAAGCAGGAGGCCTGGCAAGCGAACCGGCGCGCCCTGGAGCTTGATCCCGCTTATGCCGAAGCGCTGATTTACGGGCTTTCCGTCGCCTGCGACCTGGATGACGGGCCGTCGGCCGGTTTGCTCGCGGAACGGCTCGAAAAGCTGGCCATGCACCCGGGGGCCAGAACCGCGCTCGCCATGTATCACTGCTACCGCGCGCGCAAGCATTTCGAACAGTTCCGGCTTGATGAAGGCGATGCAGCGGCCGCCGTCGCGATCGACATCGATCCGGAATTCTGGGGTGGCTGGGGACAGCGCGGCGAAGCGTGCTTGCGGCAGCTGGATTTTGCCAATGCCGAACTGTTTTGCAGCATCGCCGTCAATTTGGCCCCGCACAACCAGGACGCGCGCGGCAATCTCGGGCTCTTGCTGAAGAATCAGAAGCGACTCGCGGAAGCGGCGTCCCACCTGCGCAGCCTGCTCGACGATCATCCGGAAAACGTCGGGGCACGATTCAATCACGGCACGGTCGCCCTGATGCAGGGGGATTATGCCGGCGGCTGGCCGGATTTCGAGGCGCGCTGGGACGTGGAGACGCATCGCCAGGCGAAGTTCGGCGGCGCGCCGCAGTGGCAGGGTCAGGCGGTGGATTGCCTGCTGCTCTACGCCGAGCAGGGACTGGGCGACAGCGTGCAGATGCTGCGTTTCCTTCCCGAGGTCGCGCGGCGTTGCGCCGGGCAGGTGGTGTTGCAGATTCCCGCGCCGCTGCTGCGCATCACCCGGCGCATGTTCGGGTCCGACCGGGTCAGCGTGGTCGAGGAGATTCCGCAGTTGCGATTCGACGCGGCCTGCCCATTGATGAGCCTGCCCCTGGTCCTTGAAGTAAATTCACCCGAGCGTGTCCGCGGCGTCATGCCCTATCTTTCGGCTGCTCCGGGGCGCGTGGAAGAATTCTCCACCTTGCTGTCCGCTCACCCAGGTCGCAAGCTCGGGCTGGTCTGGCGCGGCAGCGAAGGGTCCCAGGCCAATCGTCTGCGCACGCTGCCGGAGGCGGCGCTGGCGCCCCTGCTCGAATTGCCCGGATGGACGCCCGTGTCGCTGCAGTTCGGACTGCGCGAGCCCGAGATCGCCTTCCGTCGCCTGGTGGACCTGTCGGCCGAAATCGCCGATTTCGAAGACCTGGCTGCGGCGATGATGGCGGTCGATGCCGTGGTTTCTCTCGACAGCGGTCCGGCCCACCTTGCCGGCGCACTCGGCGTCGAGGTCCATGCGCTGTTGCCCTGGCTGCACGACTGGCGCTGGGGCGCCGACGGGGCGCGCTGCAACTGGTATCCCGGGATGGAACTGTTTCGCCAGCCGCTGGGCGGCTCCTGGCAGGGGCCGATTGCGCGCCTTGCAGCGAGGCTGGGCGGTCTGCCGGCCCGGGTCGATGGCGCGCAAGGTGTTCAGGACACGCCGATCATCCTATGCAACAGTTTTCCCCTGGTGCGCACGGTGTGCCGTCACGGCAGCTTCAGCCTGCCGCTGTTCGATCCCTTGATCGCCCGCTCCATGCTGGTCTATGGCGAATATCTGCCGCGGCAAGCCGAGATCCTGGCGTCTTTCCTGCGGCCCGGCGATACCGCGGTCGATGTCGGGGCCGGGCCGGGAGCCTTGACCCTGCCCTTGGCCCGGGCGGTCGCTGCCGGCGGCCGCGTGATTGCCATCGAACCCGTATCCCTTCTGCATCAGTGCCTGCTGCAGACCATTGCCGACAGCGCCGTGCCCTGGGTAGAGGCGCTGTGCCGCGCAGCAGGCGCCGCGCCCGGAACCGCGAGCATGCGCCGCATCGATCCCGCGCGTCCGTCAGATTTCGCCGGCGCCGGCCGGGCCGGAGACGGCGATGCGGAAGTCGTCGAACTCATGCACCTCGACGACCTGGGCCTCGAAGCCTGCCGGTTGATCAGGATTCACGCCGCCGGCAGTGAACTCGATGTCCTGCAGGGTGCGTCCGATCTGATTGCTGGCCATCATCCGGTCATCTGCATCGAATGCGGCAAGGGCGCGGCGCAAGAATCCCTGGCGGCCTTCCTTGCGCGTTTCGGCTACAGTGTCTTCACGCTGCGCTCGCCGCTGTATTCTGCCGGCAACTACCGCAACTGCACGGTCGATGTGTTTCCCGGACGGTTCCGCGAAATGTTGTTCGGCCTGCCGGCGGGTGATCTCCCTCTTGCCGACATGCGCCCCGGCAGTTAGTCGCCGGCCGCGTCCCAGCCCAGCGCACGGACCACGCCGGCGAAACTTTTCTCCAGGGGCGCCACGATCGACAGCTTTCGCGCGTCCTGCGGGTGCCGCAGTTCGATCCGCGTACAGGCCAGCAGCAATCGCCCGCAGCCGAAGCGCTGCTGGAAGTAGCGGTTATGCACTCCCTTGCCCCAGGTTGCGTCGCCGATGATGGGGTGGGCGATGTGTTTCATGTGGCGGCGCAACTGGTGCTGGCGGCCGGATTTCGGATTCAGGCTGACCAGCGCGTAGCGCGAGGTCGGGTAGCGGTCGACGGGCTCGGGTAGTTCGACGGTGGCCAGGCGCTGGTATTCGGTGACGGCCGGCAGCGCCTCGCCAGGGCTGTCGGCGCCGAACTTGCGGCCATAATCGTCGAACTGGCGCGACAGCGGATGGTCGATTACGCCGGTTTCCGGCGGCCAGCCGCGCACGATGGCGAGGTAGCGCTTGTTCACCTCGTCGCGCTGGAACTGCCCGCCTATCGCGCGCGCGCTGCCGGCGTCGAGGGCGAACAGCAGCACGCCCGAGGTGCCTTTGTCGAGCCGGTGCAGCGGATGCACGCGCTGTCCGATCTGGTCGCGCAGCAATTGCACGGCGAAGCGCGTTTCGTGGCGGTCGATGTCGCTGCGATGGACCAGCAGGCCGGCGGGCTTGTTGATGGCGACGAGGCAGTCGTCGCGGTAGAGGATGTCGAGCATGTTGCGCAGGCCGCAGAAGTGGGAAAAGCCAATCGAACCATACAGCTTTGCGCGGGTGCAAGAAGGTATCGGGGGTCATTCAATCCGACGTTTCGTGGCGATGGATCAGGCCGACGCACCGCAATAAACTGTGGTTTTGACCATTGCTGCGCGGCGTAGTAGGCTTCGAGCAAGGCTGCGGACGAACCGCGCCATTGATTGCGCCGGGACGCCGGCAGTGGACAAGAATAGCAGCGATTGAGGCAGTATCGAAAAGCTGCGAGTTTAGTATTGAGGAGATGAAAATTGCATATTATTGCGTGGAGTAGCGATTTCGCTCTGGGCATCGACGAGATCGATGAACAGCACAAGGCGCTGGTCGGCATGATCAACGCTCTCGATGCCAGCACTCACGGCGATCCCGGCGCGGAAGGCGTGCGCAAGCTGCTGGCTGATCTCAATGACTACGTGCGGGATCATTTCGCTTTCGAGGAACGCCTGATGGCCGGCGGCGGATGTTCGCAGGAACTGGTTACCCGGCATTTGGGCGAACATGCCTACTTCCGCAGCGTCCTCAAGGATTTGACGAACGATTTCGAGAACGAGAGGCGCAATGTTACGGTTACCCTGATCGAATACCTCGTGCATTGGCTGCTGCACCACATTGTGGTCGTGGACCGGGCCATGGCGCATCAGCTCAAGGCCGCAGGCCCCGATCTCGACAAGCGCGTCGCTGCCGCCCTGATGCAAGACGTGACGGAGGATTTGACGGATTCGGAGCGTCACCTGCTGGCTGAACTGCGTCGCGCCAATGATGAACTCGAGCAGCAGGTGCGGGAGCGGACACGGATCCTGACCGAGCAGAACCGCAAGCTGGAAGCCGAGTTGGGCGAAATGTCCGCGCTCGTCGAGCGACTGAAGTCGGGGCAAGTGTCTTAGCGGACGGCGGACTTTCCGGCATCTCGCCGGAAGCGGTTTCTCCCCGGGTCAAGGCTTGATTCTTTTCCCGTCATCTCCCATAATTCGTCCCTCGTCCGACCGGGACATGCTTCCGGACGGCGTGCAGTTTCGGTGGTGGCCGTAGCTCAGTTGGTAGAGTCCCGGATTGTGATTCCGGTTGTCGTGGGTTCGAGCCCCATCGGTCACCCCACCAGAATTCGAAGCGAAGTCCCTGTCTAGCTTGGCCCCGATAAAACGGAGCGGGCGCAGGGACAGCTAAACCACGCAGCCTGCGGGCTGCGTTTTTATGTCCGGGCCGAAGGCGCGGACGGTATCCCCTGGCGGGATTTGCCCAATTCCGGTTCAACGGCACTGACGGATGGACCAAGGCCCGGTATAAACACCCTCAAAGCCCGTCGTGTTTCTTTAGCGGATCCTGGCAGTAAAAGCTGCGCAACTGCGCATAGACCTCCGGGTACTCGTCCTGGAGCAATTCCGGGGTTTCGAAAAAAGCCTCGCTGGTGACGGCAAAGAACTCGGTCGGCATTTCTGCGCCATAGGGATCGAGGGGTGTTTCCTCGCCGCCATCGACGCGCCGCTGAAAGTCATTGAAGGCTGTGCTCATGACGTCGATCCAGCGCTGCCGCGACATGCCGGCATGCAGCGGCGGCAGGCCGTCGGCGTCGCCGCTTTTCATGTCCAGCTTGTGGGCAAACTCGTGGATCACCACATTGATGCCGTCGGCGTCCTGCGGATGTTCGAACCAGGAAATCAGCACCGGGCCGCCGTACCAGGCCTCGCCCATGACTTCGTCGTCGAATTCATGCACCACGCCATCCTCGTCGATCATGCGGCGCGGGATCACGAAGTCGCCCGGATAGACCACGATGCCGACCCAGCCGCCATACCAGGCCAGCCCCAGGTGCAGGATCGGCAGGCAGGCCTGGAGCGCGATGGTGAGCTGGATGCGGGGTGTCAGGTGCAGCCCCTGTGCGCCGCTCCACTGTTTTTCGGCGATGAACTGGCGGGCAAGCAGGCGCAGACCAAGGCGCTCGTCGGGCCGGAGGTGGCCGAGAAAGGGCAGGCCGGCTTCGACTTGATCCCAAAGCGATTCGTCGATCCGGAGACGGTCGCCCTGTCGACGACGCCACCAGGCAAAGAACTTGCGCATCATGTCAGGCGCCAGGGTCCGAGCCGGCTGCCGGCGCGGAACCGGTTGGCCAGCGCGAGCAGCAGGCAGGTGGAAAAAGGCAGTGACTTTCTCATGGACGGCGGATTATGCGCCGCATGGGATAATTTGAGCATGGTCACCGTGGTGCATTCCCTCCGGCAGTCTGATGGCGAAGCCGACGCGCTGTCCCAGCTGTGTCTGGGTCTGCCCGACGCCGCGGTGGCACGCGTGGTCGCGGCGCTAACGCTGGCGCGCGAGGCCTACGGCGGAAAACTGCTCGGCACCGGCGAACCCATTCTGCAACACGCCCTGGGCATGGCCCTGATCGTGGCCTCTCTCGATCTCGATGCCGATGCGCGCATCGCCGCCTTGCTGTTTGCGGCCAGCGATCATGTCAAGGATTGCGGTGAGCACCTGAAAGTCGGCTTTGGCGATACGGTGGCCGGGCTGGTGGCGGGGCTGCACCGTCTGGGCAGCTTGCGTCCGCTGACGCGTGCCGCAGCAGGCGGCGGCGCCGGGACCGGTGAGGGTGTGGCCGAGGTGAAGGCGCAGACCGAGATCCTGCGCAAGATGCTGCTGGCGATGGTCGATGACATCCGAGTCGTCTTGCTGCGCCTGGCGAGCCGGGTGCAGACCCTGCGCTTCCTCAACAACCGGCCGGGCGCCGTGCGCGAAGAAATGGCGAAGGAAAGCCAGTTGATCTACGCGCCGCTGGCCAACCGCCTGGGTATCTGGCACGTGAAGTGGGAGCTCGAGGACCTTTCCTTCCGCTATCTGGAACCGGAAACCTACAAGCGCATTGCGACGATGCTCGATGAAAAACGCTCGGAGCGTGAAGGCTTCATCGCCGCTGCGGTGGGGCGGCTACAGTCGGAGATGGTCGCCGCCGGCGTTGGCGCCGAAATCTATGGCCGGCCGAAACACATCTACAGCATCTGGAACAAGATGCGCGGCAAGGACATTGACTTCAGCGAAGTCTATGACGTGCGTGCGGTGCGCATCATTGTCGATGACATCAAGGATTGCTATACGGCGCTGGGCATCGTGCACCACTTGTGGCAGCCGATCCCCGGCGAATTCGACGACTATATCTCGCACCCCAAGGGCAATTTCTATCGTTCGCTGCATACCGCCGTCGAAGACGAGGGCGGCCGTTCGCTGGAGGTACAGATCCGTACCCGCGAAATGCATGAGCATGCCGAACTGGGCGTGGCGGCCCATTGGCGTTACAAGGAGGCGGGTAGTTCGGCAAAGACCGGCGGCGCTTACGAAGACAAGATTTCCTGGCTGCGGCAGCTGCTTTCGTGGCGCGATGAAATTGCCGATTCCGCCGAATGGGTGCAACAGTTCAAGCGTGCCGCGCTGGATGACACGATCTATGTCCTGACGCCGCAGGACAAGGTGATCGACCTGCCGCGCGGCGCCACTGCGCTCGACTTCGCCTACCGGCTGCATACCGATCTCGGTCATCGCTGCCGCGGCGCGAAGATCGATGGCCACATGGCTTCGCTCAGCACCCCCTTGCAAAACGGTCAGCGCGTGGAGATCGTCAGCATCAAGAGCGGCGGGCCGTCGCGCGACTGGCTGAATCCGGCACAGGGCTATCTTGCTACGTCGCGGGCACGCTCCAAGGTCAAGCAATGGTTTGCGGCACAGGACGAGGCCGAACTGCTCACGCAGGGACGCAGCCTGGTCACCCGCGAGTTGCAGCGCGAAGGACAGAGCCAGGCCAATCTCGACGAACTGGCAGCCAAGCTCGGGCTGAAATCTGCCGAGGCGCTGTTTCTTGGCGCGGCGCGCGGTGAGGTCGGTTTGCGCGCGATCGACGTGGCCTTGCGCGGCGGCGCAGAACCCCTGCCACCCGAGCCGGAAATTCACACCCGCAAGAGCCGCGCCAGCGACAGCCGGATCCTTGTGGTGGGTGTGGACAAGCTGCTGACGCAGATGGGCAAGTGCTGCAAACCGATGCCACCCGATGCGATCACCGGCTTCGTCACGCGCGGCAAGGGCATCTCGATCCATCGCGTCGAGTGCGTGAACTTTCGCAACATGGCGGCGCGCAATCCCGAACGCGTAATAGGCACCGCGTGGGGAGAGCAGGCGGACGCGGTCTATCCGATCGATCTGGTGGTGGACGCCACGGACCGTCAGGGCTTGCTGCGCGACATCTCGGACATCCTGTCGCGCGAGAAGATCAACGTCACCGCGGTGAGGACGCAGTCGCGCGGCGGTGGCGCCCACATGAACTTCGTTGTCGAACTGCCGGGAAAGGGAATTCTCGGGCGAGTGCTATCCTTGCTGCATGAAGTGCCGGGAGTGATCCGCGCAGTGCGGGGTTGAACGGTGGCGCGCGTCGCCGGATTCGAACAGGGGTTTGAATGAAAGATCAGGAGTGAGTGCAGTCGCGCTGGATTTGGTGAAAACGCACCATTGGGTCGCGGTGAACAGCTACCGGGTGCGGGTTGCGGCGTTTGCCCTGGTCGGGATACCGATCGCCCTGCATGTTTTGCCGCGCAGCCCCGGCGCGCTGTTCTGGGCCATCTTCCTGATCCAGTTCGCGGTCTATCCGCACCTCATGCAGTGGCGCACGCGTCGCTCCGCGCAACCCGAGAAGGCCGAGCTCGACAACTTGATCGTCGACGCCGTGGTGTCCGGCGCCTGGGCCGCAGGGCTTGGATTCCCGCTGTGGATCACCGTCGCCCTGTTCCTCGCGACGCTGCTGAACCACACGATCATGCGCGGCTTGCCTGGCATCCTGATCTGTCCGGCGGCGCTCCTCAGCGGCGCCCTGAGTTCCACCACGGTGATCGCCTTCCGGCTGTCCACCGATACCGACGGGCTGGTGACCCTGTCATCCATCATCGGCCTGGCGATCTACCTGTCGCTGATGGGGGTCGAATTCTTCACCTATATCCGCCGGCTGCATGAGGTACAGGGCGCGGTCGCCTCGCAGAAGCAGATTCTCGAGGATGCGAATGCCGCATTGCACGAGCAGATCAGCAAGATTCACGATTTGCAGGAAAAGCTCCGCGATCAGGCCAACCGCGATTCGCTCACCGGCCTGTTCAACCGTCGCTACCTGGAGGGAACGCTGGAACGCGAAATGGCCCGTTGCAGGCGCGAAGGCACGCCGATGACCATGTTGCTGCTGGACATCGATCACTTCAAGCTGATCAACGACACCTATGGACACCAGGCCGGCGACGAGGTGCTGCGAGTCTTCGGCAAGACGCTGCATGACAGTGCCCGCGCCGAGGACATCGTCTGCCGTTACGGCGGCGAGGAGTTCCTGCTGGTCTTGTCCAAGATGCCGCTGGATATTGCACGTGAGCGCGGCGCATACCTGCTGAAACTCTTCGAGGACACGACAGTCGCGTTTGGCGAACTGCGCATCCGGATCACGACCTCGATCGGCATCGCAGGAACGCCGGAGCATTCCGATTCGACTGATGGCCTGATCCGATGCGCGGACGAAGCGCTCTATCTGGCCAAGCACAACGGCCGGAACCGGGTGGTGACGTTTGGCGATGCAATCAAGGAACTACCAGGGTAAGACCCCGGTCGTTCCCGGTTCAAGTCCGGGGCAGGCTAGGCCCGCGCAAGCGGGAATGCACTTTGCGCGGCGGACCTGCTGCGCTCAGACCACGCGTGCAGCGATGTGACCAAGATGCAGGCGGGGCAGGGCGGCGTGCAGGCGTTCCGGATGTGCCGAGGCCTGCAGAAGCAGCTGGCCGGAGCCGCGGGCCAGACCCGCGGCCAGGCGTCGTGTCTGGCGCGCTACCGCATCGGCGACATCGACCAGTTGCGCGCGCGTGCCGATGACCTGCTTCAGCAGCGGCGCGAGAAAGCTGTAATGTGTGCAGCCGAGCACGATGCGGTCGACGCCCTGTTCCAGCAGCGGCTCGATGCGGGCGCGGACGTCCGCGGCGAGTGCCGGATCGTCCAGCTGCAACATTTCGACATGGGTGGCCCAGCCCGGACAGGGCTCGACAAAGACCTCGACCTGACCCGCGTGGTCGCAGATCAGGCGCTGCAGGCGCTGGCTGTTGGCAGTGGCTTCCGTGGTCAGCACCGCGATGCGGCCGCTCTTTGTCTCCTGCGCCGCTGGTTTGATGCCGGGTTCGATGCCGACCACGGGGATGCCCGGATGCGCGGCACGCAGAGCCTGGGCCGCGGCGGCCGTCGCCGTGTTGCAGGCCACTACCAGCAGGCCGCAGCCATTGTTTGCCAAGTGCTCGCCGATGGCCAGCACGCGACGCTGGATCTGCGCTTCGCTCTTGTTGCCGTAGGGGACGTGGGCGGTGTCGGCGTAGTAGATGAAGTCCGCTTGCGGCAGGGCCTCGACCAGCGCCGCCAGCACCGAGAGGCCACCGAGACCGGAATCGAAAACGCCGATCATGATCGAAAAGTCGGCGCCGGCGACACGGCGATGTGGGGTGGCGCAGCGGCAGTCATCAGCAGGGTCAACGGACTGAAAGGAAGTGCCGCAGTTTACCGCGTGATCCGGCGATTGACGACGGCATCGAGCGTCGTCGGAACGGCTTACAATCACCGCATGGAGAAAGTGGCTCGCCACCCGCGTAGTGATCGGCCGCGCGACACCGGATACGGGTTGTCGCGCTCTCTCAAGCAGCGATCCCTGAGCGCCGAGTTCCCATGATTCAGCTCTTGCTCGGCGCGCTGCGTTGGGTTCTGCGTAACCTGCTCACTCTGGTGCTCATTCTGGCTGTTTTGCTTGGCGGCAAATGGTTGCAAGGCAAATGGGACGAGGCGACCGTTGCCAGGGAGCAGTTGAACCAGCTTCAGGCCGAGCGCCCGATCATCGGGAATGAGTTGCTGAAATCCGCAAACGCGCTGGAACAGCAGCTTCGTTTAGACCTGGCGACGGACGCAGGTGTCAGGAAACTGCAGGAGACCATCGAGGCTGGCATCAAGACCCGGCAGGCCGAACGCGACCGGATCAGGAAGGCTTCGCCAATCGCCGTCAGGCTGCCAACAAGCCCGGAGTTCAAACGCATGGCTGTGCTCGAAATGGAGCTATCCATGCTTGAACAAGCCGGAGCAGGGACACGTAATCTCGCAAGCTTGGCGGGCGATGTTGCCGCCGGCAAGGGCCAGATCGACACGCTGAAACGGAACAAGTACCGGGCGGAAAAACAGGTGTATGAGAACAAGCTCGAGCAGTGGGAGATCGGAAAGGATCACCCCGTTGCAGCTCATGTTCCAGGGGCGTGGCCTTACCAACGGCTGCAAGTCCTTGCCGCCGAATTGCCTGAATTGCAGAAGCAGATAAGCGATGCGCAAGTGCGCATCGACAGCCTGGCTTTTACGGTTGGCCTGACCGAGAGAAAGCTCATTGACGCGCGTGGCACTTTCTTGTCCGGTCACGTCGGCGTCGAAAAGGCGATGGTAGCGATTGACGCCATGATTGAACAATTGGGGCAGGAAGGCGGGGAAGGTTTCTGGTCTTCCGTTAGGAGGCAGTTGCTCCTGGCTGGTGGGATTCTTGCTTCGATCATTCTGCACCGGTGGGCATCAAGGCGTTCCTCTATTTCGTGGTGGCTCCCTGGGCATCGCGACAAAAGCCAATCGTTGTCCTGCCAGATACCGGAGCTTCGCTCGACAACCCCGGTCAGGCAGTCAGAATGGCTTCATCGGGTGTATCGTTGTCGATCCTGCTGGAGCAAGACGAGGAACTGCTGCTGCATTCGGACTACGTCCAGAGTACTTCGGTTGCATCAGGAAAGACCACGGCATGGGTGCTGAGCTGGAGTTTTATCCTGACCAGCCTGGCCGCCGGCATGTACGCGCTGACTCGAATACTTCCCTACAGGTCCGAGCCAACAGTCGTCTCGTCATCGCAAGATGCCTCCGTGGAGGTCGCACTGATTGAAGTGCCGGAGGGTTCTGCCATCGTGTTTCACCCGCATTATCTGGTCGGCGTGGTACAGAAGCGCGACAAACCGATCCGCATCACAAGCCATTGGCGCCTGGGACATCTCCACAGCTGGCTGACTCTTCAGCTGCGCTACCTGGTCTTTCATGGCGCCGCCAGGTTGATCGTCAAGGGCTGCCGCGGCGTGCGCGTCGAATCCGCGGGAAGCGGACGACTGGTAAATCAGGCGGCCACACTGGGCTTTAGTGCCAACTTGCAATACTCGGTTACGCGCTGCGAGACCTTCGTGTCTTACTGGCGAGGCGAACAGGAGCTTTTCAACGACAAATTTGCCGGCGACTCAGGTTTCTATATCTACGAGGAAATGCCAAGCCGGACCGGAACATCAGGCATCACCGGGCGCGGCCTGGAAGGCCTCACCGACTCGGCGTTGAAGGTGTTTGGAATATAGCCTTTGCCGCCGGGCCAAGCGCTGGCCAAGCGGCATCTCGACGATCCCGGGGTTTGCCGCGGCGACAGCGCTGCTCGGCGATCAAGCCACCTTCACCGGAATCTTGCCGATCTTCGCCTGCCATTCCTTCGGCCCGGTAATGTGCACCGAGCTGCCGAGCGAATCGACGGCGACCGTCACCGGCATGTCTTTCACATCGAATTCGTAGATGGCTTCCATGCCGAGGTCGGCGAAGCCGACCACCTTTGCCGACTGGATCGCCTTGGCCACCAGGTAGGCGGCGCCGCCTACGGCCATCAGGTAGGCCGACTGGTTGTCCTTGATCGCCTCGATCGCCGTCGGGCCGCGCTCGGACTTGCCGATCATCGAGATCAGGCCGGTCTGTTCCAGCATCATGCGGGTGAATTTATCCATCCGCGTCGCCGTGGTGGGGCCGGCCGGGCCGACCACTTCATCGCGCACCGGATCGACCGGGCCGACGTAGTAGATGACGCGGTTGGTGAAATCGACCGGCAGCTTTTCGCCCTTGGCCAGCATGTCGGCGATGCGCTTGTGGGCGGCGTCGCGACCGGTCAGCATCTTGCCGTTGAGCAGCAGTTTCTGGCCGGGCTTCCAGGCCGCGACCTGCGTCTTGGTCAAACTGTTCAGGTCGACGCGGGTGGCGGTGGCGGCGTCGGCTTGCCAGGTGACCTTGGGCCAGTCTTCGAGGCTGGGCGGCTGCAATTTCGCCGGGCCGGAGCCGTCGAGTTCGAAATGGATGTGGCGCGTCGCGGCGCAGTTGGGGATCAGCGC
>JANMTA010000562.1:0-2238 GCA_031389965.1 Betaproteobacteria bacterium | reverse complement strand
CATGCTTCAGTAACTGTCCGGTGAAGCTCGCCGGGTTATCGGCCTCGTCCTCCCGCGTGCCCTGGGCGATGATGCTGCCTCCGCCGTCGCCGCCCTCGGGGCCGAGGACGATGACCCAGTCCGCAGTCTTGATCACGTCGAGGTTGTGCTCGATCACGATCACCGTGTTGCCCTCGTCGCGCAGCCGGTGCAGCACGGCGAGCAGGTGCTTCACATCCTCGAAGTGCAGGCCGGTGGTCGGCTCGTCGAGAATGTAGAGCGTACGCCCGGTATCGCGCTTGGACAGCTCCAGCGCCAGCTTGACGCGCTGCGCCTCGCCGCCGGAGAGCGTGGTCGCCGACTGGCCGAGCTGGATGTAGGAAAGCCCGACATCGACCAGCGTCTGCAGCTTGCGCGCGACGACCGGCACCGGGTCGAAGAATTCGCGCGCCTGCTCGACGGTCATCTGCAGTACTTCGTGAATTGTTTTGCCCTTGTAGCGCACCTCCAGGGTTTCGCGGTTTTATCTCTTGCCGTGGCAGACATAGCAGGGCACGAAGATGTCTGGCAGGAAATTCATCTCGACCTTGATCATGCCGTCGCCCTGGCAGGCTTCGCAGCGCCCGCCCTTGACGTTGAAGCTGAAGCGCCCGGGGCTGTAGCCGCGCTCGCGCGATTGCTGCACACCGGCGAACAGCTCGCGGATCGGCGTCAAGAGGCCCGTGTAGGTGGCCGGATTGGAGCGCGGCGTGCGGCCGATCGGCGACTGGACGACGTTGATCACCTTGTCGAAGAATTCGAGGCCCTCGATTTCGCGGTGCGGCGCCGGCTCGACGGCCGAGCCGTAAAGGTGGCGCGCGGCGGCGGCATACAGCGTGTCGTTGATCAGGGTCGACTTGCCCGAGCCGGAAACGCCGGTGATGCAGGTCAGCAGGCCGACCGGAAGCTGGAGGTCGACCTGCTTCAGGTTGTTGCCGCTGGCATTGCGGATCTTCAGCTCGCGCAGCGCGTTGGGCGGCGTGCGTTTCGCCGGGATCGCGATTTCGCGTCGGCCGGAGAGAAAGGCGCCGGTCATCGATGCGCTGTTGGCCGCCACCTGGGCCGGCGTGCCTTCGGCCACCACATGGCCGCCATGCTCGCCGGCGCCGGGGCCCATGTCCACCACATAGTCCGCCGATTCGATGGCTTCGAGGTCGTGCTCGACCACGATCACCGTATTGCCCAGGTCGCGCAGGCGCGTCAGGGTTTCCAGCAGGCGCGCATTGTCGCGCTGGTGCAGGCCGATTGAGGGCTCGTCGAGTACGTACATCACGCCTGTCAAACCCGAGCCGATCTGCGAGGCGAGGCGGATGCGCTGCGCTTCGCCGCCCGAGAGCGTTTCCGCCGAACGGTCGAGCGAGAGATAGTCGAGGCCGACATTGATCAGGAAGGACAGACGCGCGGTGATTTCCTTGAGGATTTTTTCGCCGACCTGGGCCTTCTGTCCGGTGAGTTGCAGCAGGTTGAAGAAGTCGCGGCAATTGATCAGGGAAAAGCGGCTGATGTCGGAAATCGTCTTGCCGCCGACGAAGACATGGCGTGCCTCGCGGCGCAGGCGCATGCCGCCGCACTCGGGGCAGGGCTTGTGGTTGAGGTACTTGGCGAGTTCCTCGCGCACCGCCATCGAATCGGTCTCGCGGTAGCGGCGCTCGAGGCTGGGAATGATGCCCTCGAAAACATGGCTGCGGTCGAAGCGCGTGCCCTTCTCGTTCAGGTATTTGAACTTGATCTGGTCCTTGCCCGAGCCGTAGAGCACGATGTTGGTGGTCGCGGCCGGCAGCTTTTCAAACGGGACATTGGTGTCGATGCCATAGTGCGCGGCAAGCGATTCCAGCATCTGGAAATAGAACTGGTTGCGCCGGTCCCAGCCCTTGATCGCTCCGGCGGCAAGCGAGAGGTGCGGATAGGCGACCACCCGCGCCGGATCGAAGAACTGGATCTGGCCGAGGCCGTCGCACTTCTGGCAGGCGCCCATCGGATTGTTGAAGGAGAACAGGCGCGGCTCGAGTTCCTGCAGCGCGTAGTTGCAGACCGGGCAGGCGAACTTCGAGGAGAAAAGGTATTCCTTGCCGGTGTCCATTTCCACGGCGAGCGCGCGTCCTTCGGCATGCATCAGCGCGGTCTCGAAACTTTCCGCCAGGCGCTGGCGCACGTCGGGCCGCACCTTGAGTCGGTCGACCACGATGTCGATGGTGTGCTTGTGCGTCTTGGCCAGCTTCG
>JANMTA010000541.1:0-2270 GCA_031389965.1 Betaproteobacteria bacterium | reverse complement strand
AGGATCGAGGCGCGCATGGTTTTCACCATTTCGTAGGGCGCCACGGCATTGTCGAGCCCCGAGGCATCCAGCGTCACCGTGTCGCCGGCGCCGACTTTTTCCGCGTCGCGCGTGACCTTGACGCCCATCTGCGCCAGCAGCTTCAACATCGTGCCGATGTCGTTCAGGTGCGGCACATTGGTGAAGGTCACCGGCTCCTTCGTCAGCAGTGCCGCGCACAGCAGCGGCAAGGCGGCATTCTTGGCGCCGGAGATCGCCACCTCACCCGAGAGCGGAATGCCTCCCGCAATCAGCAGCTTATCCATTGGCTTTCCATTCATCGGGCGTCAGGGTCTGCATCGACAGCGCGTGCAGTTCGCCCGAATCGAAACGCGCCTTGAGGATGGCATTGATGCGCTGCTGGCGCTTGACGCGATTCAGGCCGGCAAACTCGCCGCTGACGATGACGGCGGCGAAATGATGGCCGTCACCCTCGACGGAAAGATGCTCGCAGGGCAAACCTGCTGCGATCCAGGTTTCGATCTGTTTCGGGTCAAGCATGGGTATGGCTCCTCAATTTCGCAGCTTGTAGCCGCGCTTCAGCAGATTCAGGGTAAAGACGGTCAGCAGCGCAAGGCAAGTACCGACCACAGCCAGACTCAGCCACGGCGAGGCATCGGAGACGCCGAAGAAGCCATGGCGAAAGCCGTCGATCATATAAAAAACCGGGTTCCAATGCGACACCTGTTGCCAGAAAGGCGGCAATGAGTTGATCGAGTAGAACACACCGGAGAGGAAAGTCAGCGGCATGATCAGGAAGTTCTGGAAGGCGGCGAGCTGATCGAATTTGTCCGCCCAGATGCCGGCGATCACGCCGAGACTGCCGAGGATAGCCCCGCCCAGCAGGGCAAACACGAGAATCCACAAGGGTTCTGCAAACGTCAGCGGTGCAAACCAGAAGGTGGCCAGCAGGACGCCCGCCCCCACCACCAGGCCGCGCACCACGGACGCGAGAACATAGGCGAGAAAGAATTCGAGATAAGAGATCGGTGGCAAGAGGACGAAGACAATGTTGCCCGTGACCTTTGACTGGATCAGGGACGATGATGAATTGGCAAAGGCGTTCTGCAGCACCGACATCATTACCAGGCCCGGAATCAGAAACGCGGTGTAGCTGATGCCGTGCACCTTGACATGCCCTTCCAGCACATGGGAAAAGATCAGCAGATAGAGCAGCGAGGTGAGCACTGGCGCCGCAACGGTCTGCGAGCCAACCTTCCAGAAGCGCAACACTTCCTTGTAGAGCAGGGTGGAAAAGCCGTGGCCCATGTCAATTCACCGGCACCTCGGCCTGCCCCTGCATGACGCGAATGAAGACTTCTTCCAGATCCGGCTTGCCGATCTCCAGATCGTCTATCCGGCAACCCGCAGCGCGGATCCGCGCCAGTAGCGGCTCGACTTCTTCAAAATCATCGAAGGGCAAGGACCACCAGCCGCCGCTTTGAGCGGCGCCACGAACCAGATCCGCCGGCATCTCGCCACGACTGCGCAGACGCAGGGTATGGGTCGAAAAACGGCGCAGCAGCCTGGCAGTGGTATCGAGCGCAACGATGCGTCCGGACTGAAGCATGGCAATCCGGCCGCACAGGCTCTCGGCTTCTTCCAGGTAATGCGTGGTCAGCACTATGGTATGGCCCGCCTCGTTCAGGCGCCGGATGAAAGCCCACAAGGTCTGCCGCAGTTCGACATCGACGCCCGCCGTCGGTTCGTCGAGCACGATCACCGGTGGACGGTGCACTAGCGCCTGGGCGACCAGCACGCGGCGCTTCATGCCGCCGGACAGCATGCGCATATTGGCATTGGCCCTGGACGTCAGACCGAGGTTTTCGAGGATCTCGTCAATCCAGCTATCGTTATCGCCGATGCCGAAGTAACCGGATTGGATCTTCAGCGATTCACGGACCGTGAAGAAGGGATCAAACACCAATTCCTGGGGCACCACACCCAGAAGGCGGCGCGCCGCACGGTAGTCCGACTGGACATCGTGGCCCATCACGCTGAGGCTGCCGGCATCGGCGCGCACCAGGCCGGCCAGCGCTGAAATCAGGGTTGTCTTGCCGGCACCATTGGGGCCCAGCAAGCCGAAGAATTCACCCGGTTCGACCTCGAGATCGACCTTGTCCAGTGCCTGCGTGCTGCCAAAACACTTGGAGACCTGCTGAATGCGGATCGCAGCGGACATTGCGCCAACCCGAAGGTTGCGGTCAGGGCTTTTGCTGCGGAAGAAGGTC
>JANMTA010000234.1:0-2247 GCA_031389965.1 Betaproteobacteria bacterium | reverse complement strand
ATTGCCGCGGGCACGTAAAGCAACCAACCCTGCAGCCTTTTCCTTGTCACCCACAACAACGATATAAGGCCGCTTCAACAAGCTATGTTCGCGTATTTTATAGTTAATTTTCTCGCCGCGCAAATCGCTCTCGACGCGCAGGCCAGCCTCGCGCAGCATTTTTGCCACATTTTTGGCGTATTCCGTCTGGGCCTCGGAGATATTCATCACCACCACCTGTATCGGCGCCAGCCAGAGCGGGAAGGCGCCGGCATGGTTTTCCACGAGGATGCCGATGAATCGCTCCAGCGAACCGAGGATCGCCCGATGCAGCATCACCGGCGTATGGCGGCTGTTATCTTCGCCGACATACTCGGCGCCGAGACGCCCGGGCATGGAGAAATCCACCTGCACGGTGCCGCACTGCCAGGAACGGCCGATGGCGTCCTTGATGTGGAACTCGATCTTGGGACCGTAAAAGGCCCCTTCGCCCGGCAATTCGTCCCAGGTCAGGCCGCTGGCCGTCAACGCCGCACGCAAGGCGCTCTCCGCCTTGTCCCACAGATGATCCTCACCCACCCGCCCGTCGGGGCGCAGGGCCAGCTTGACGGCGACATCGTGGAAGCCAAAGTCGCCATACACCTTGCGCAACAAGTCGTTGAAGGCCGTGACCTCTGATTGAATCTGGTCTTCGGTGCAAAAGATATGTCCGTCGTCCTGGGTGAAGGCGCGCACGCGCATCACGCCATGCAGCGCGCCCGAAGGCTCGTTGCGGTGACAGGAACCGAACTCGCCATAACGCAGCGGCAGTTCGCGATAGGAACGCACATCGGTATTGAAAATCTGCACATGCCCCGGACAGTTCATCGGCTTCACCGCGTAATCGCGGTTCTCCGACTCGGTGGCAAACATGTTGTGCTTGAAATGCTCCCAATGGCCGGAGCGCTCCCACAGGCTGCGATCGAGGATCTGCGGACAGCGCACTTCCTGATAGCCGTTGTCGCGATAGACGCGGCGCATGTATTGCTCCACCTCCTGCCACACGGTCCAGCCATGAGGGTGCCAGAACACCATGCCGGGCGCCTCCTCCTGCAGATGGAACAGATCGAGTTGCCGGCCAAGCTTGCGATGGTCGCGCTTCTCGGCCTCCTCCAGCATGTGCAGATGGGCTTCCAGCTCATCCTTCTTCGCCCAGGCGGTGCCATAGATACGCTGCAACTGTTCGTTCTTCTGGTCGCCGCGCCAGTAAGCTCCGGCTACCTTCATCAGCTTGAAGACCTTGAGCTTGCCGGTGGATGGCACGTGCGGACCGCGGCAAAGGTCGATGAAGTCGCCCTCGCGATACAGCGAGACATCCTCGGCAGACGGAATTGCCGCAATCAGCTCGGCCTTGTAGTGCTCGCCGATGGACTTGAAGAAATCCACTGCCTTGTCGCGCGGCCAGACCTCGCGGGTCACCGGAAAGTCCTTCTTCGCCAGCTCGGCCATGCGCTTTTCGATGGCCTCCAGGTCTTCCGGCGTGAAGGGACGCTTGCAGGCGAAGTCGTAGTAAAAACCGTTTTCGATCACCGGGCCGATGGTCACCTGCGCCTCTGGAAACAGTTCCTTGACGGCGTAAGCCAGCAGATGCGAAGTCGAATGGCGAATGATGTCGAGGCCGTCGGCATCCTTCTCGGTGACGATCGCCACCTGCGCGTCGCGCTCGATCACGTAGGAGGTATCGACCAGGGCTCCATCGACGCGAGCGGCAAGCGCCGCCTTGGCCAGGCCGGCTCCAATCGATGCCGCCACGTCCGCCACCGTCAGCGGCAGCGGATACTCGCGTTTCGATCCATCGGGCAGGGTGATCACCGGCATGTCGCATGCTCCAGAAAGCAACAGGGCGCACGGTTCACGCGGAAATCACGCGGTGCGCCCTGCCTGTTGATTTATCGAAATTTTATCACAGCGACCGATCGCCCTACGGCATGATTCCGCTCTGGTCACCGGGGAGGCATTGATGGACATCGACGGATTCATGGAGAGTTACCAGCAGGCTTGGCAAACCAGCGACGAGAACCTGCTGGCTTCGCTGTTCACGCCCGCCGGCACTTACCGCAACACCCCATTCGCCGTGCAGCAGGGACATGAGGCGATCAAGCAGTACTGGCAGCGCACCAAGCTGCAGACTGACATCCGGCTCGGCTACGAAGTGCTGCAGCGTCACGCCACGGGCGGCATCGCGCACTGGCACACCACTTATCAGGTGACTTCGGAAGACATGTTCAA